>CBDUYG010000080.1:0-10338 GCA_965371385.1 uncultured Myxococcales bacterium
TAGATCCCATCCAGCTTCGAGTGATCCCAGCTGAACACGTGCTCGGCCTTGATCTTGATGATCGTCTTCTTGGGCACCATCGCGCGCGTTGCCTCCGCGAGAGCCTCCCGAGCGATCCCCGGCTGGTTTCGCATGATGATGTCGAGATGCAACTCGTGCACCCGATCGTGGTCCCGAATCAGCTCGGCCCTCCCTCGGATCGAGACTCCCTTGAGCTCCGGATACGCCTCCCCATCCTCGAGGAGCACCGTGATCCGATCATCCCGCTCGAGATTCTTGATCTTCTGCGACTTCGTGAACGTCTCGAGGATGATCTCCCCCTCGTCGATCGCGAACCAGAGCGGCACGAGGTGCGGGCTCCCGTCACGACCGATCGTCGCCACCTGGATCGACTTCTGGCTCTCGATGAACGTCCATATCTCTTCCTGGCTCATCTTCACGAGATCTCTTCGCTTCGGCATCAGTCGTTCTCCTATCCATTGCGCTCTTGCGATTTTCGAGACGCTAGCGCGCCGCCCGACTCACCAGCCGACCTCCCGGCAGATGAACTGTCTCGGCAGATCAACCACCGGCGACCCCCGACTCCGGGTTGCACGATCCCCCACCCCGAGGCAGGCTCACCCCCACGCCATCCCCACGGCCCACGCCGGCCCCCCAGGAGCCCGAGTCATGTCGATCTACAACCTCGCTCGTCTGCACGAAGCCATCGCCGAGGTGATCCCCGACCGCGAGTGCCTCGTGTTCCGCGATCGTCGCTTCAGCTGGGGCGAGGTGACGGATCGGTCGCGCCGACTCGCGGATGTGCTGCGCAGCGCCGGCCTCGGCTGCCATCGCGAGCGCGACGAGCTGGCGAACTGGGAGTCGGGGCAGGATCACGTCGCACTCTACCTCCACAATGGCAACGAGTACCTCGAGGGGATGCTCGGAGCTTTCAAGTCCCGTTGTGCGCCCTTCAACGTCAACTACCGCTATGTCGAGAAGGAGCTCCTCTATCTCTTCCACAACGCCGACGCTCGGGCGCTGATCTATCACGCGGCCTTCGCGCCGGTTCTCGAGAAGATCCGCGGGGAGCTCTCTTCGGTGAAGCTCTGGATCCAGGTTGCCGACGAGTCGGGGAACGCGCTGCTCCCCGGTGCGATCGAGTACGAGGCTGCCCTGGCCGCGGCCACCCCGGCGCCTCCCTCGGACGATCTCTCCGCGGATGACCTCTACCTGCTCTACACCGGGGGTACGACCGGGATGCCGAAGGGCGTCGCCTGGCGCCAGGAGGATGTCTATCGGGCGGCCCTGGCGGCCGGCGGAGTCACTCCTTCCCTCGAGGCCCTGCAGGAGTCCGTCAAGGCCCGCTCGGGAATCCGCGCCCTGCCTTCACCGCCCCTGATGCACGGCACGGCCCATTGGGTGGCCTTCAATATGTGGCACACGGGCGGGACGGTGATCATTCAGTCCCAGGTCGAGCACCTCGATCCCGACGACATCTGGTCGACGGTCGAGCGTGAGAAGGTGAACGCTCTCACCATCGTCGGCGATGCCTTTGCGCGGCCTCTCCTCGATCAGCTGAGGAAGAAGGAGTACGACCTCTCGAGTCTCTTCCTGCTGACCTCCGGCGGCGCAATCTTTACCGCAGCGCTGAAGGAGGAGTTCCTCTCCCACCTGCCCCACATTCGCATCATGGATGCGCTCGGCTCTTCCGAGTCGGGCGCCCAGGCGACGCATTTCTCGACGAAGGCCGACGGGGTCGAGACCGGAAACTTCGACCTGGCCGAGGGGAATATCGTTCTCTGCGACGATCTCACGAACCGTCTCGAGCCGGGGGCTGAGGAGTCGGGCTGGCTCGCCCGCGCGGGCAACGTCCCCCTCGGTTACTACATGGACGAGGCCAAGACGAAAGAGACCTTCCCGGTCGTCGATGGAGTGCGCTATGCGGTGCCCGGCGATCGCGCCATGGTGCTACCGGACGGCCGCTTGAAGCTCCTCGGACGCGACTCGGTGACGATCAACAGCGGCGGCGAGAAGATCTTCGCCGAGGAGGTGGAGCTCGCCCTCAAGGCCCACCCCGGAGTCTACGATGCCGTGGTCTGTGGAACCCCGAGCGAGCGCTGGGGCAGCCAGGTCACCGCGATCGTGCAGCTGCGCGAAGGAGAGACGATCGACGCCGCCGAGCTCAAGCGCAGCGCTGAAGATCACATTGCGCGCTACAAGCTTCCCAAGGACTTCGTCTTCGTCGAGTCGGTGGTGAGGGCGCCCAGCGGCAAGGCCGACTATCGCTGGGCGCGCAAGACGGCGGCGGAGGCTCTCGGGATCGAGGAGTCGTAGACCGCCTCGTCTCCGGGTCCTTCCCCCGGCTTTTCTTTCAGTCCCCGAAGGCCTCGCTGAACGACCGGATACGCGCCGCGTTCACTCCCAGATCGCCGCGTCCGTCCCGCGACTTCGAGCGCACGTCGATCAGGACCTCGCCGTCCGCGCCGGCACGCACTCTCACCGTCACATCGTCGACGAACTGGAAGAGGGTAGAAGACTCCCTGGCGTCGAAGGTCCCCGTGTCCGGGCTGCGATACACGACATCCCATCCCAATGCCTCGGCGGTCGTGACGGCCCTGTCGAAGGCCGCCTCGGGCGAGCCCGAGGTGCGGATCGTGTCGAGGTCGGGGTAGCTTTCGCGAACGATCGGTATGAAGTCGGGCGGATAGCTCATGTCCCGGCCCTCGAAGTCGGGCACGTCGGAGCTCGAAGCGAACTCCGGAGGATCCTCGAGGTCGGTGGAGATGTCGTTGATCGGCGGGGCTGCGCCCATGTCCGGCGCTGCGAAGGCCACCGCCATCGTGATCGTCCACATGAGGGTTCCCGACGCCAGTCCGAGCCAGAAGGAAGTCCGGGCACGGTCGCTGAGATCGGCGCGGTTGATGATGAAGCCCACGATCGAGAAGGCGATCGCCAACAACGCCGTGAGCATGCCGATCGCGTAGAAGAGGTAGCCGCCCATCGGAGGCACGACTCCGAGGTGGATGCCCACGATTCCGGCGAGAGCGCACGACGGCGCAAACTTGCCGAGCCAGGAAGAGATCGTGGCGCTGCGGGGCATTGCGGATTCGGTCACCTTGCATCCTCCTCGAACGTTCGATGCCCCAGACGATAACACGATCGTGCGCTCCGCTCGCGACTCGGCCGTGTGATAAGCTCGCCTCCTCGAATCGACGATCGGGGCCGATGATCTTCGGCTCCCGACTCCGGGAGATCGACTGACCCCTCGGCTCGGACTGAGCGAAGCCGGCCCTGTCAATCGAGGGTCGAGGGTCGAGGGTCGAGAGTCGGTCGAGAGTCGAAGTAGAGGGTCGAGGGTCGAAGTAGAGAGTCGAAGTAGAGAGTCGAGGTAGACATCGATCCATAAATCGAGGTGGAGAGAGCATTGACTGATACGACGAGTGAAACGATCACCCAGGAGAGGCACGGCGACGTGATCGTCCTCTCCTTGAATCGACCGGACGTCCTGAACGCCCTGGATCAATCCATTCTCGCAGCCCTCGGCCAGAGAATCGCGGAGGTCGGGATGGATGAAAGCGTGCGTGCCCTCGTCCTCACCGGCACGGGTCGAGCCTTTGCGGCGGGCGCCGACATCGCGCAGATGAAGAGTCTCTGCCCGACCGAAGCCGAGGAGTTCAGCCGACTCGGGCATACCGTCTTCGGCGCCCTCGAGTCCCTGCCGATGCCGACCATCGCCGCGGTAAACGGCTTCGCCCTCGGCGGAGGCTGCGAGCTCGCGCTCTCGTGTGATTGGATCTACGCGGCAAACGACGCTCGCTTTGGTCAGCCGGAGGTGTTGCTTGGCTTGATCCCGGGCTTTGGCGGCACCAGCCGCCTGGTGCGCCGGGTCGGCATCGCCTGGGCCAAGGAGCTGGTGCTCAGCGGCCAGAACATCAAGGCCGATCAGGCCCTCTCGATCGGGCTCGCGAATCGGCTCTTCGAGCCCGACCAGCTCGTCGCGAAGAGCGTGGAGTTCGCCCAGAAGATCGCCAAGGCCGGCCCCGTCGCGGTGAGCCTCGCCAAGCGCGTCATGCAGGAGGGGCAGGACGCCGATGTGCGCGTCGCACACTCCCTCGAGCAGAACGCCTTCGGTCTGATCTTCTCGACCGAGGATCACGAAACCGGCATCGCCGCGTTTCTCGAGAAGGGCGAGGCCGACTTCAAGGGTCGCTGAGGCTGCGTTCTTCCCGTTCGGGTTCGGCGAGGAAGCAGCGGCTCCATCCCTTCGTCACGGGCACCCTCGACGGGGCCTCGATGCTGCATCGCTCGATCCGACGCGGACATCGGGTGTGGAACCGGCAGCCCGAGGGAGGGTTGCTGGGAGAGGGAAGATCGCCCTGAATCGTCGAGCCCAGCCAGCTCGGCGCCTCTGGGGATCCGGGCTCGCATTCTCTCCCGTCACGCCCATCGGCGACGGCCAGCTGCGGCACCGCTGCGAGCAGGCTCTCGCTATAGGGATGGGAAGCGTGCGAAAACAGGGCTTCGGCCTCGCGCTGCTCGACGATCTTTCCCAGGTACATCACCGCCACCCGGTCGGCCATGTGACGTACCACCGCGAGATCGTGGGTGATGAAGAGCAACGCGATCCCCAGCTGATCCTGGAGATCCGCCAGCAGGTTCAGGATCTGGCTCTGGATCGAAACATCGAGCGCAGAGGTGACTTCATCACAGATCAGGATTTTCGGCTCGACGGCAAGCGCTCGCGCGATCGCGATGCGCTGGCGTTGGCCACCCGAAAAGACGTGAGGGTGTCGGCGGCGCTGGGAGGGGTCGAGCCCGACCCGCTCGAGCAGCTCGCACACCCGGGCGTCGAGGTCCCGGGTCGGGGCGATCCGGTGCAGGAGCAGGGGCTCACGGATCAGCTCGGAGACGGTCATGCGCGGATTCAAGCTGGCCTCGGGATCTTGAAACACCATCTGCAAGGTCGAGCGGTGGGGCGCTCGCCGGCGACGCGAGAGCCCCACCAACTCGTGGCCCGCGAGGCGCACGGATCCCCGATGCACCTTCGTGATGCCGCAGATCGCACGGGCCACGGTCGACTTTCCACAGCCCGACTCACCCACCAATGCCAGGGTCTCTCCGGCCTCGAGCGATAGATCGACTCCGTCGACCGCGTATATCCAGCGATCGTCGGCGTTATCGGAGCCGCTGGCGAAGCGCACCTCGAGATCCCGCACCTCGAGCAGGGGAGGGGAGGCGCAGGTGGGGGTGGACGATGTCATGTCACCTCGTCCGGAGCCAGGATGCAGCGCTTGCGGTGACCGGGGGCGGTCTCGACGAGCGGCGGCTCCCCTTGCCGGCAGGCGTCGCGCACCTGTGCGCAGCGGGGCGCGAAGCTGCAAGCCGAGAAGCGGCCTTCTTCGTCCCCCACACCGACGCCCGGATCGGCGCGCTCATCGAGACGCGGAGGCAGGCCTTCGATACTTTTGAGCCGGTGGGGAATCGGGCCGCGGATGCGCGGTGTGCAGCGCAGCAGCGCCGCAGTATAGGGGTGCTGGGGCGCGCCGAAGATCTCGCGAGTCGGGGCCTCCTCCACGACGCGTCCGGCGTACATCACCATCACCCGATCGCAGAGACCCGAGACGACGGCGAGGTCGTGTGTGATGAATAGGATCGCGGTCTCGCGCTCGCGGCACAACTCCTCGAGCAGCCCGAGGATCTGGGCCTGGATCGTGACGTCGAGGGCGGTCGTGGGCTCGTCGGCGATCAGCAGATCGGGCTCGCAGAGCAGCGCCATCGCAATCATCACGCGTTGTCGCATGCCGCCGCTCAGCTGATGGGGAAAGTCCCGGATCCGCGTGGCCGGATCCGGGATGCCCACCCGGCCCAGGAGCTCGATCGAGCGGGCGCGGGCGCCCCTTCTGTCCATCCCGAGATGAAGACGCGGTCCCTCGCCGAGCTGCTCTTCCAGGCGCAGGTAGGGATTGAGGCATTTCATCGGGTCCTGGAAGATCATGGAGATGCGCCGTCCGCGAATCTTCGACCAATCGGACTCACTCGCGGAGGAGAGTTCCTGCCCGCTGAAGCGAATCGAGCCGCTCGTCACGCGACCCGCCGGCCGCGGGAGCAGACCCATCAGGGCGAGGCTGGTGACGGTCTTGCCGCAGCCCGATTCGCCTACGAGCCCCACGATTTCGCCGGGCTCGAGCCGGAGCGAAACATCCTGCACGGCCCGCACGACCGAGTCGCGCCCTTCGAAGCGCACGGCGAGACCCTCGACCTCGAGTAGCGCCGTCATCCCTCGCCCCTCGGATCGACGGCGTCCCGCAGCCCATCGCCGATGAAGTTGAGGCTGAAGAGGGTCGCCGCCAGGAAGGCGCTCGGGAAGAAGAGCAGCCACCAGTACGAGTGGATCGGGTTCACGACCTCGACCCCCTCCGCGACCAGCTGACCCCAGGAGAGCTGCACGCCGAGGCCGAGGAACGAGAGGAAGGACTCGAGGATGATCACCGAGGGGACGGTGAGGGTCGCATACACGATGATGACCCCGGTCGTATTGGGAAGGATGTGGCGCACCAGGACGCGTGCGTCGCCGGCCCCGATGAGCTGGGCGGCAAGCACGAACTCTCGAGAACGCAGGGAGATCACCTGGCCGCGGACGATTCGTGCCATCGTGAGCCACTCCACCATGCCGAGGGCGAGAAAGACCGGCAAGGCATCCCCGCGCGCGGCCTCGGAGAAGAGGAGCATGATGAGGATGACGAGGAACATGTAGGGAAGGCCGTAGAGGAAATCGACGATTCGCATCATGACATCGTCCGCCCGGCCACCGTAGTAGCCCGCGATGGCTCCGTAGGCGACGCCGACGAAGACCGAGACGAGAGTCGCAGCGAGGCCGATGAGTAGAGAGGTCTGGCCGCCGACGAGGACACGCGCGAGGTAGTCGCGGCCGAGCGAGTCGGTGCCGAGGAGGTGTTCTCCGCAGGGAGGAGTGTGGCGCCGCACGGGATCCGTCGTGCTTGGATCGAGGCCGAGCCAATGGGGCACGATGAAGCACGCGATGATGATCACGAGGAGGGTCAGCGCGCCCGCGACCGCGGCACGATTGCGCCGCAGTCGGCGCCAGAGCTCGATCCAGGGCCCGACGCCCGCCGGCACCGGCGCCCGCTCGAAGTGGCCCGCGCTCATGCGCCCTCCCTCACGCGCGGGTCGAGCCATGAATACGCGAGATCCACCAGCAGGTTGAAGAAGGTGATGAGTGTGAAGTAGATGATCGCCGTACCGAGCACGACCGAGTAATCGCGATTGATCGCGCCCTTCACGAACCATTGCCCCATGCCCGGGACGCCGAAGAGGACCTCCACCACGAACGAGCCGGTCATGATTCCCGCGGCAGCCGGGCCGAGAAAGGAGACCACCGGCAGAACCGCCCCGCGCAGGGCGTGGCGCAGGACTACCGCACTCTCGGGCAGCCCCTTGGCCCGGGCCGTGCGGATGAAGTCCTGCTGCATCACCTCGATGGTTCCGTTCCGGGCGAGACGCGCGATGTAGGCCGCGTAGGGCAGGGCGAGGGTGATCGAGGGCAGGATCAGGTGTCGATAGCTGCCCCAGCCCGCGACCGGAAGCCAGCCCAGCCGGAGGGAGAAGAGAATCATCAGCGTGGCGCCGATCACGAAGTTGGGCAGGGAGATCCCGAGCATCGCGAGCCCCATGCTTCCGTGGTCGATCGCCGAGTTCGGGTGCAGCCCCGAGCGGACGCCCAGGAAGAGTCCGATCGTCGAGGCGAGGAGCAGGGCGAGCAGGCCGAGGGAGAGGCTCACTGGCAAGGCGGGTAGCAGGAGCTCCTCGACGCTGCGCCCCTGCACCTTGATCGAAGGTCCCAGGGTCCCGTCGACCAGGAGACGCCGCATATAGATCACGAAGAACTCGCTTGCGTCTTCCGGCACACCGTACTGCTCGCGCAGGGCCTGCTCGACCTGGGGACTCGCCGTGCGCTCCTCCGCGAAGGGGTTCCCCGGGGCGAGGTACATCAAGAGGGTGGTCGCGTAGATGAGAAGCACCAGGGCGGGGACGAGGAAGACGATTCGTCGCAGCACCGGGATCGGGAGCCGCCAGGCCGCGAGGGCTGCGACGGCGACGGCGACTGCGAGCGCAGGGCCGACGCCGAGCGGGTGCCGCGCGATGGCGAAGAAAACGCCCGCAGTCCACAGCCATGCCAGCCCGCGCAGCGCCCGGCCGGTCAGCCAGCTGGGCAGCGCAATGAACGCGATGCCGAAGGCGAGCGCAATGAACTCCACTCCCTTCACGATGCGTCGTCCCCCCTCGTCTTCTCCCGGCCCTTCCCAGGGCCTGGAGAGCCCGACATCCGGATCGCGCGCAGGGGGTGGATGTCGCGCAGGTTGGCGCCTCGGCTCCCATCGTCGAATTCGAGTTCCGTATGGAAGCCCTCGACCTCGGGCTGAACCAGTCCGCTCACGACATAGAAGTAGATCGGAATGATGGGAAACGCCTCGGCGACCAGGATGTGCTCGGCCTCGGCGAGGAGCTTCATGCGCAGGCGCCCTCCCAGCTCCTTGCGGCGCGCCGGGTCGCTCTCGGCGAGGATGGCCGCCCGGCTCGCCTCGATGGCGGCACTGTCCCGGAGATCCGCCGGGTCGAGATTCGGATGCTTCGCGAAGCTCTCGATGTCGGCGGCGGCGGCGATCAGACGATCGTAGGTCGGGTCGCCCCAGCCTGTCTGGTTGTTCCCGCCCTCGCTCACCCAGATATCCAGGAAGGTGTTGGGGTCTTCGTAGTCGCCGATCCAGCCGGCGCGCGCGAGGGTGTAGTCGCGATTGCGCAGGGTCGCGAGATAGGACTGCCACTCCTGGTTGTAGGCGCTCACCTTCAACCCGAGGTTGCGGTGCAGCTGGTCGGCGATCACCTCGGCGATCTTCTTGTGCATCTCCTGGGTGTTGTAGAGGATGCCGATGTCGGCGATCCCGTCGCCTCCGGGAAAGCCTGCAGCGGCGAGCAGGCGTCTTGCCTCTTCGGGGTCATGACGAATCGCGCTCTCGGGAGCTTCGTAGTCCGGCATCCCCGGCGGCACGATGGTGTAGGCCGGGAGCTGGCCGAGCCCGAGCACATTGTCGACGATGAGCCGGCGATCGATCGCGAGATTGAGGGCCTCTCGGACCCGAGGATCGTCGAAGGGCTCCACCTCGGTGTTGATGCGGTAGTAGTAGACGATGAGGCTGGGCCCAGAGTAGAAGTCCGGCCTCTGGCTCAGGATCCCGGCGAGATCGTTGGGATAGTTGGATGGAAGCCAATCCGCCTCACCGGTCAGATAGAGGTTGAGGCTCGTCGTGGCATTCTCGATCGGGAGCGCGTCGATGGTCTCGACCCCGACGGAGTCGCGATCCCAGTACGTCTCGCTGCGGCGCATGCGGATGCGATCGTGGATTCGCCACGCCTCCAGGTTGAAGGGTCCGTTACTCACGATGCTGCGAGGCAGGAACCAATCGCGCGCCCGGCCCGGGGCATCGATGACCTGGCGCGGAACCGGGTAGGCCTGGGGGAACATCGCAAGCTCGAGGAAGTAGGGTGTGGGGGCGATGAGCTCGACGATCAGCGTATGATCGTCCTGCGCCCAGACCCCGGCATCGACCCCGAAGCGCCGTGCCGCCACGTCGTGAAGCTGCCCGCGGCGAATGGATTCGTCTGCCAGCGCCTGCTCGGCTTGCTCGAGCTCGGAAGCCTCGATCCTCCCTTCCCGGCGGCCCAGGAGCTTCACGAGGCGGGCCTCCGGACTCCCCTTCACCCGGTCGGCCAGCTTCTGAGCCGCCGCGAATCGTTGCCAGTCTCCGGCCTCGACTCCGTCGGGGTTCTGCCTCCGCAGAGCGGCGAGAGCCGGAACGACTTCATCGGCAAGCGCGCTTGCCTGACTCCCGTAGCTATTGAACGCCTCCGCGAAGCGGATCATGTGGAGGATGTAGGCGTACTCCGATCCCGTGGCCGGATCCTGGGCTCTTCGCCAGGCATAGGCGAAATCGTGCGCCGTGACGGGGCTACCATCGCTCCAGCGGGCCTCGGGACGCAGGTGGAATACGTAGCGGCGGCCGTCCGGCGAGATCTCCCACGACTTTGCGACCCCGGGAATCGGGCGCAGGCTTCGAGGGTCACGGCGGGTCAGGCCTTCGAAGAGTTCATCGACCACGCGAAACGCGGGCTGACCGGTGACCAGCTGGGGGTCGAGGCTCTTCGGCTCGCTGCCGTTGATGAAGCGAAAGTCCGCGGGTGCGTCGCGCGCGGACGAAAAGGTGAGTCCCACCAACGCGAGGGTGGCGGCGAGGACGGCGAAGATTCCCAGCAGGTTTCGGTACAACGGGCCTCTCTCGA
>CBDUYG010000081.1:0-10305 GCA_965371385.1 uncultured Myxococcales bacterium
CTCTCGCGACGGGCGCGGGCGAAGAGCGACATTCCGGCGCCCATCAGCAGAAAGAAGCCGGGTGCACAGATATGGCTGATCACTCGCGTCAGCAGTGAGAATCCGTCGCCATAGTCGGGGAGGGGTGTGCCCCAGAACTCGCTGAAGTGCTGCTCGGCCACGAAGAGGCTCGCATGATCGAGCGCCATCACGATCATGATCAGGCCCCGCAGCGAGTCGATCGCCACCAGCCGCTGGGGCCTCTGCTCTGCGTCACTCACGCGGCAAGGTTATCAGGTACAGAGCACTGCACTCCAAGCCCGCCACAGGCGGGATCGCGCGAGCCCCGCCTCGATTGTCTTCTCGAACTCGGCCTCTTTCGAATCCATCATCACGGACTTGCATGATGCAACCAAATTAGTTTCATTATGCAACCATACTAGTGATGAGGTCTTTCGTTCGCCGGGGTGATCGCCGGTGACGACGAAGAGGGGGCAGCATAGAAGATGGCCAGAGCAAAGCCCGTCGCGATGATCGTCGGCGCCGGCGACTTCATCGGCGCGGCAATCGCAAAGAAGTTCGCAGCCGAGGGGTACGTCACGTGCATGGGGCGCCGCCAGGGCGACAAGCTCGAGCCGCTGGCCGAGGAGATCCGCTCCGCCGGAGGCGAGGCGTTTCCCTTTACCCTCGACGCCCGAGACGAGGAGAAGATCACGAGCCTCTTCGCCCACATCGAAGAAGAAATCGGGCCGCTCGACGTCGTCGTGTTCAATATCGGCGCGAACGTCAACTTCCCGATCCGCGAGACGACATCGCGCGTCTTCACGAAGGTCTGGCAGATGGCCTGCCTTGCCGGCTTCCTGACGGGGCGCGAGGCGGCGAAATACATGGTGCCGCGAGGTCGGGGCACGATCCTCTTCACCGGAGCAACGGCCAGCGTGAAGGGAGGGCAGGGCTACGCCGCCTTCGCGAGCGCCAAGTTCGGGCTGCGCGCCCTCGCCCAGAGCATGGCCCGGGAGCTCGGACCCGAAGGCATTCACATCGCCCACATGATCATCGACGCCGGGGTGGATACAGAGTGGGTGCGGGGGATGATCGAGAAGCAGAGTGGGGAGAGCGCCGATAATCTGCCGGAGGGGTTCCTGGTGGATCCCGATTCGATCGCGGCGGCTTATTGGTTCATTCATCAGCAGCCGCGTGATGCCTGGACGTTCGAGCTCGATCTTCGGCCGGCCGTCGAGAAGTGGTAATCGAAGCGTGGCAAAAGGAGGCCCAATGTCCGCCGGGAAAGTGAATGTCGAGTTCCTCTTTGATTTCGGGAGCCCGAACGTGTACCTCGCACATCTCCTCGTTCCCGAGATCGAAGCACGCACGGGAGTCCGGTTTCGCTATCTGCCCACTCTCCTCGGGGGCGTCTTCAAGTTGACGGGCAATGTCTCGCCCGTCGTCTCGATGCAGGGAGTGAAGAACAAGCCCGAGTATCAGGCGCTGGAGATGAAGCGATTCGTTCGGGAGCACGAGATCGAGAGCTTCAAGATGAATCCGCATTTTCCCGTGAACACCCTCCAGATCATGCGAGGCGCGATCGTTGCGGAACGATTGGGTGTGATGGAGCGATACGTCGACGAGGTGCTGCGGTATATGTGGTCGGAGCCCAGGAAGATGGACGACCCCGAGGTGATTCGAGCAGCCTTGAGCGAGTCGGGACTCGACGCCGACGCGATCCTCGAGGGCAGCCGGGAGCCGGACGTCAAGGCGGAGCTGATCTCGAATACCGAGGACGCCGTGTCGCGCGGCGTCTTCGGCGCACCGAGCTTCTTCGTGGGCGATGAGCTCTTCTTCGGAAAGGACCGACTCGACGGTGTGGAGCGGGAGATCCTGCGCCAGACCGAAGAAGCCGGCGATTAGTCGGCGGCCCGTTCATCGCGGGCGCTTTGGGCTTCTCGATGACGTCTCGGGCCGCTCCGCGAGAGATGCGGCGCGAGCGAGCCGCGCGCTCGATCAACGAAGTCCGTCAGCCCCCGGAGTCATGACGAACCCGGCAGACCCGGCTGGATATACCCGGCGGTGAGCCCACCGTCGACGACCAGGTCCGTGGCCGTTGCGGTCGGGCAGTCGTCGGAGGCCAGGAACAAGACCGCACGGGCGACATCACGCACGTGATCCTCAATGGTGTAGCCCTCCGGCGGTCGCAGGAGCTGGCCCAGGTTGTGGCTGGCCGCGAGGCGTGTATCGACGCCGGGTGGCATGAAGGGGGCCGTCATCTCATGGTTTCCCGCCTCGGGGCAGACGGCGTTGACTCGAATCCGATCGCGAGCGAGCTCCATGGCCGCGGCCTTCGTGATGCCTCGCAGAGCCCACTTCGTCGACGCGTAGGCCACGACTCCGTTCATTCCCTTGAATCCGTCGGTCGAGGCGACGTTCACGATCGAGCCGCCGCCCCTCTCACGCATCGGCCCAGCGACGGAGCGGATGCCGAGAAAGGCGCCGAGCTGGTTCACGCGGAAGAGTCGCTCGACGTCCTCGGGGCTCGTCTCCTCGATCGCGCCGATGTGGAGGATGGCCGCGTTGTTGACGAGCACGTCGATCCTGCCGAAGGCCTCGAGCGCCCGGGCGATCGCCGCATCCCACTGCTCGATCTGCGATACGTCGAGCGGCTGGTAGAGGGCCGCTTCGCCGAGCTCGGATGCCAGGGCTTCGCCCTGCTCGTGGAGTACGTCCGAAACCATCACCCGCGCGCCTTCCTGCGCGAAGAGACGTGCAATCTCGGCCCCGGTCCCGCGTGCGGATCCGGTGACGATCGTTGCTTTTCCTTCCATGCGTCCCATGCTCATTCCCCTGGTCGACGGGGACACACTACCGAACCCGGCCGGCATCGGCGCAGATGGCTGCGGTCGAGCTGGCCAGGGGCGGCTCTCGAATGAAACCGGCTCGGAAGAGCGGACTCCGCCGGGGCCGAAGGATTGGCGCCGGCATCTCCCACGCTCCGCTCCTGCCCCGGGAGCACGTCGGCCCTGGGCGCACGATGATGAGTGAGAGACCATCGGAAGATTGGGTGATCTTCCGGAGCGGTGGATCCGGTGAGCCTGTTAGACTCTGCGGGGTGAGCTTCGAACCGAAACGCGACTCGTCTCCCATGAAGGGCAGCGAGCGCGTGATCGTTGCCGTGTTCTCTCTCTTCATCGGCGGCGCCTTCGCGGCCGAGATCCTCTCGAGTTATGACCCGGTGAAGCTGAGCATCCTCTTCATGCTCGCGTTCTGGGTTCCCCTGGTCGCACTCCACGAGTTGGGGCATGCGATCGTGGCGGGCCGACTGGGCTGGCGCGTTCGCCGGCTCGTGGTCGGCTTCGGCCCCGTGGTTGCGCGCTTTCGCGTTCGGGGTGTATCGGTCGAGTTGAGAGCATTGCCGATCGAGGGCTTCGTGCGCTGCGCGCCAAAGACCTTGGACAATGTGCGAATCCGCAGCGCCGCCATCTATCTCGCCGGTCCGGGCATCGAGCTCCTCTTCGCCGGTTTGATTGGTCTCGTCGTGGGGACGCGAGTGTTGCTCTCACCCTCCCAGGATGTGAGTGTCATTGCCCTGCAGAGCCTCGCCCTGGCCGCGGTGATGGGGGGCGTGCTCAACCTGATTCCGCACTCGAGCTTCTCGGCCGAAGGCGAGATCCCGAACGACGGCCTGGGGATCCTGCTGAGCCTCTCCGCCGAACCTCACGAGTTCAGGGCCATGCTCGAGCCCGACGAGGGCCCCTGAGTGTCTTGAATGAGCCGTGGGTCGACGGGGCCGGTGTCGAACGGGTCGGAGAGGGAAGGTCGTGCTGGGGCGGAACGGTTGGTTGGGGCGGGCTCGACCCGTGAGCATCGAGCAGGGAGAACGGGGTTGAACACTTCAGGATATCGCAAGGGCCTGGAGGATCTCGGAGGAGGTCTCTTCGCATACCTCCAGCCGGATGGCTCCTGGGGCTACAGCAACGCCGGCCTCGTCACCGACGGCGAAGAGTCGCTCCTGGTGGACACGCTCTTCGATCTGGAGCTGACCGGGGAAATGCTGGCAGCCATGCGCGATGCTCACCCGGCTGCGGCCAGTATCGACACGCTGGTCAATACCCACGCCAACGGCGACCACTGCTATGGCAATCAACTCGTCGGAGACGCCGTCATCCTGGCTTCGAAGAGCAGCGCGGAGGAGATGGAGGAAGTACCTCCTGCTGTGATGGCCGCGCTTCTGAAGAACGTGGGGAATCTCGGTGCGGCCGGGGAGTTCCTCGGCCGCATCTTCGGTGATTTCGATTTCGAGGGGATCGAGTCGACGCCCCCGACCGAAACATTCGAGGGCGAGCACGTCGTCTGCGTGGGGGACAAGGAGGTCCGCCTGATCGAGGTGGGGCCGGCTCATACACGCGGAGACGTTCTGGTTCACGTTCCGAGCGACGGAGTCGTGTTCACCGGGGATATCCTCTTCATCGACGGGACACCCATCATGTGGGAAGGGCCGGTGGAGAACTGGATTCGCGCCTGCGATCTGATTCTCTCGATGGAGCCCAGGGTCATCGTACCGGGCCACGGGCCGCTGACGGATGCGGCCGGAGTGAAGGCCATGCAGAGCTATCTCGTCTATGTCCGAGACGAGGCCCGCGAACGTTTCGACGCCGGTTTGTCGGCCGGCGAAGCGGCCCGTGACATCGCGCTTGGCGACTATTCCTCCTGGCTCGATTCGGAGCGCATTGGAGTGAACGTCCACACCCTATACCGCGAATTCGGCTGCACCGAGGAACCCCCGGACATCCTGGAGATCTTCGCTTTGATGGCGGAACTGGCGCGCTGAAGGAGGTCTGGAGGAGGCCTGAAGGAGGTCTAAAGGAGGTCTAAAGGAGGTCTAAAGGAGGCCTCTGTTCGCGAGTTCGTCAGTTTCCGAAGTCCCAGGACTCCCCCGCGAAGTGCTGCTTCATGACGTTCTTCGCGATCAGGATCTTGTGCACCTCGTCGGGTCCATCCGCCAGCCGCAGGGTGCGGGCCCCCTGATACATCGCCGCGAGGGGCAGATCGCCGCTTACGCCCGCCGCCCCCCAGACCTGGATTGCCCGATCGACGACCCGCGAGTACGCCTCGGGTACGAAAATCTTGAGCGCCGAGATCTCCGTGCGCGCGTCGGCGCCGCTCTCCATCACTTCGGCGCAGTGGATCGTCATCAGACGCGAGGCCTGGATATCGATGTACGACTCGGCGATGAACCCCTGAATGAACTGCTTCTCGTGGAGCAGACCGCCGTGCACCTCTCGCGAGGCCGCACGCTCGACCATCAGATCGAAGGCGCGCCACATCTGCCCCACCGAATTCATACAGTGATAGACGCGACCGGCACCGAGGCGATCCTGCGCGGCCTGGTGGCCTGAGCCGGTCTGCCCGAGCTGGTTTTCCGCCGGTACGCGCACATTGTCGTAGATGACCTCGACGTGATCGCTGCTGCGTCCCCACACCTCGATCGCGCGCACGATGTCGACACCGGGAGTGTCGGTGGGGACGATGATCTGGGTCATCTTGCCGTTGCGCTCGGCTGGGCCGTTGGGGTCGTCGGTGCGGCACATCACGATCAGGAAATCCGCCGCGAGCCCGTTCGAGGTGAACCACTTGTGGCCGTTGATCACCCAGTCGTCGCCGTCGCGGCGCGCGGTAGTCTTGATCGAGCGTGGATCCGAGCCCGCATTGTCGGGCTCGGTCATCGAGAAGCCGGACTGCATCTTCCCTTCGGTGAGCGGGACGAGCCACTTCTTGCGCTGCTCTTCGGTTCCGTACTTGAGCAGGATCTTCTGGTTGCCGGAGTTGGGCGCCACCACGCCGAAGAGCGAGGCGGCTCCCATCGCGTAGGCGAGCACCTCGTTCATGTAGGCGTGCTCGAGGAAGCTGAGTCCACAGCCCCCGTACTCCTCCGGCAGATGTGGCGCCCAGAGTCCCGCCTGCTTGACCTTCTCGCGAATGCCCCGGCGAAGGCTGCGTGCTCTCTCCTTGTCTTCATCGCTGACGTTGCCGTCGCGACGTGTGCGCCACAGCTCGTTCTCGACGGGCAGGATCTCCTTGTTGATGATCTCGGCGGTGAGAAGCCGAATCTGATTGATCTTGTCGGGCAGGCTCGCAATGGCCTGGACGTTCATGGGCATGAGAGGGGCCTCGTGGCTGGCCAGCCGACACTCGGGTTCGCGCTGGCGATCGTTTCGTGATTGGATGCCGTCCATGGTACGTCATGGACATCCTTCGCGCCGAGTGACATTCTGAAGGGCCCGAATCGATCTGATAAGCTCCCTCGATCGGGATGCTCCGTGTCCCCCGCGGCATCGTCGCGAGGGGAAGGGCGGTACGAGAGGGGAGGGCGAGCTTGGCGAGTCGCTGTGGCGGCGAAGGGTGGGGCGACTGGCGGGGCGAGGGGCGAGGATAAGGGGCGAGGAAAGGGGCGAGGTGAAGAATGATCCGTGGAGTCTCGGGGAGGCAACCCAATCCAATCCACCTCGCAGGCTCGATGTTCTCGCTGGCGCTCCTCGTGGCTCTTCCTCTCGGGAGTCGAGCCGAGTCCACTTCCGAAGCCGGCGCCGTCGATCTTTTTCATTCGGGCTCGAAGCAGCTCGGCTTCCTGGCGGGTTACGGAATCGGATTTCGATCCGGATCCGGTTCGAGCCGCGAAGGCATCGAAGAGCTGGGCGACGTCGGAATCGTCAACGTCATTTCCCGATTCGGAATCGGACTGACGGATCCTCTCGGCTCCCCCGACTCGTGGATACGCGGAAACATCGAGCTGCTCGTTCAACTCGATGTTCTCTTGAATACCCGTCCGCACTTTGGCCATGGGATCGGGGCCGGAATCTCGCTCCGCTACAACTTCCTGCGCGGAGAGCGGATCGTGCCCTATCTGGACGCCAATCTGGGGCTGCTCGGGCTGGACTTCGATCTTGCGGGCCAGGCGGATGGCTTCAACTTCAACGTGGGTCTGGGCCTGGGAGCGCATTGGTTCGTTCGCTCCCGCCTGGCCATCGATACCGAGGTGCGCTGGCAGCACATCTCGAATGCGAACACGCGCCGCCCCAACCACGGCATCAACGACGCTCTGATCCTGGTCGGGATGTCATATTTTTTCGACTAGCCCGGATTATTCATGAAGGTCCGTAGCGAGGCGGTGCAGATTCGTGCTCTGGCTGAAGAAATCGGCGTTTGGCCCCGGAGGCGTAGTTGACCCTACGTCGAGGAGCCGAATGTCGATTTCTTCAGCCAGGGTGCGGAGATGTGACGCCGCAGTAGCAGCTTCATGAATGATGCGGGCTAGGATCCTGCTACTTTAGTCCCCGATGGTCGGCGGCCTTCAGCGCACATTTATCGCCTCATGGATCGCTCTCCTTGGCGCCGGCCTGCCGGCGTTGATCGCGCCGGCCGAGGTCTTCGACGTCGGGCCCGTGGATGGAATCCTGGATCTCACGCTGGCCTATGGCCTGATGTCCCGTACCCAGAAGCGCGACCCCGATTTCATCGGAATCGCAAACGGAGGCAACGCAGCCTCGGTCAACCTCGATGATGGCGAGCTGAACTACGGCAAGGGGGTCTTCAGCAACGAGATCCGCTTGAGCGGCGACCTCACGCTGGTGTGGCAGAACTTCGGTGTCTTCGTCCGCGGGTTCGGGTTCTATGACTTCGAGACCGAGCTGCACGATCGCGCTCGGACGGAGCTCAGCGACGGAGCTCGCCGCCTCGTGGGCGCGGGCGGCAAGCTGCAGGAGTACTACCTGAGCGCTCACTTTACCCCCGGCGGAACCCCGATCCAGCTACGAGTCGGAAACCAGATCATCAACTGGGGGAGCGGGAGCTTCCTGCGCTTTGGTGCGGACGTCGTCAACCCCATCGACTTCGTATCCCTCTTGCGTCCCACGGCATCCGCGCGCGACATCTTCGTACCCCAGGGCATGGTCTGGGCCGCGAGCAACGTGACGGAGTTGATCGCCATCGAGGGCTTCTATCAATACGACTGGGAGCCCGTCATCGAAGCGCCGGTGGGGACGTTCTTTTCGGCAGACGATCTGATCGGAGGCGGCGGCACGAACAAGTACGTCACGGGATCGGGAGAGTTTTCGGATCTGGGAACGAATCTCGCGGAATTCGGAGGCCCCGACGTCTTCGATGAAAACTTCATGCGGGTTCGATCTGCGGGTTCGATCGAGCCACGCGACCAGGGACAGTTCGGGTTCACCGTTCAGCTGCTGCTGCCGGCGTTGAATGCCAGCTTGCTCCGCGTTCACTTCATCAACTATCACAGTCGGCTTGCGATCATCAGCGGAATCGCAGCCGATGAGGCCACCATCCAGCGAGCCAGGGACATCGGTGAGACGAGTCCCAGCGACGACGAGAAGACCCTCGCCCTCGGCGAGCTTTCGAACCAGACCCGCTACTTTGCCGGCTATCCCGAGGACATCCGGATGCTCGGCATCTCCTTCGAGAGCGCGCTTCCCCGTGTCGGCACCCTGGTCGGACTCGAAGTCTCGCATCACTTCAACTGGCCGGTGCAGATCCTCGCCGATGCCGTCATCGAGACCGCACTCTCGCCCATTCGCGACGCTCTGAACGGTGAGCCGGGGCGGATCGGCGCGGGTCAGCTCGTTTCGGGAATCGACGAGACCCGAAAGACCCAGCTCGCCGTCAACCTCGCCCAGGCGTTCGGCCCTCAGCTCTGGTCATCCCAGTCGCTGCTCGTGGTCGACATCGGTTGGGTTCACTTCGACGGTCTGTCCAGAGGGAGCCTCTTCGACGAGAATTCATGGGGCTACTCGATCAAGGGGCTTCTCTCCTACGACGGAGTCCTGGGCGGGATCAACGTCGAACCCTTCTTCGCGTTCACCCACGATGTTTCGGGTATCACTCCTGGGCCAGGCGGCGCGTTCCTGGAGGATCGCATGTCGTTTTCGGCCGGCGTGACGCTCAACTATACGAACCACGTCACCGCCAATCTCAGCTACGTCTCATTCTTCGGCGGCAAGCCCTTGAACTCCGGAGTCGATCGCGACTTCCTCTCCTTCAACATCCGGTACTACTACTGATGAAAATGCGAATCGAGCGCTCATTCTTCCGGCTCACCCTGCTGCTCACGGCAATCGCTTCACCCTCGTTCGCCGAGGTGAGCGCCGAGGAGGCTGCGAAGCTATCAGGCGTCCTGACTCCCATCGGGGCGGAGCGGGCCGGCAACGCCGCCGGGACGATTCCGGCCTGGACGGGCGGCATTACCGAGCCGCCGCCTGATTACTCGAAAGGGAAGCGGCACCCGGATCCCTATGCTGCGGACGAGCCTCTCTTCACCATCACCGCCGAAAACGCCCACGAGCACGAAAGGCATCTCAGCAAGGGGCAGCTCGCCATGTTGGCGGCCTATCCAGAGACCTGGAAGCTGCACGTCTATCCAACGCACCGCTCTGCCTCCTATCCCAGCTGGGTCTATGATGCCGTCTTCGAGAACGCAACTGCAGCCAGGGTCGTGCTCGAGGGAAAGGGCGGCGTCGAGAACGCTCGAGTGAGTTCACCCTTTCCGATCCCGCAGAGCGGCGTCGAGGCGATCTGGAATCACAACCTTCGCTGGCGGGGCGTGAGGGTCACGCGCAGCGAGGGGGAGGCGGCGGTTACGCGGGCGGGGAGGTACAACTTGATTCTCTCGATTCAGGAGTTGGGCTTTCCCTATGCCTCTCGCACAGAGTCGGCATTCTCCCGACGCTACCCGAATGTCATGTTTGCAATCAAGGAGAAGATCGTCGCTCCCGCGCTCCTCTCGGGGGATGGCTCCCTCGTGATCGAGACGATCGACCAGACCAGCGACCCGCGGAACGCTTGGAGCTATAGCCGTGCGTTGCGCCGCGTGCTTCGCAATCCCTATGTCGCCTACGACTTTCCGGCCGCAGGGAGCGACAGCCTTCGCACCGTAGACGACAGCTTCATGTTCGTGGGCCCTCCGGATCGCTTCGAATGGAAGCTCCACGGCAAGCAGGAGATCTACATCGCCTACAACGCCTATCGCCTCCACAGCGGCGACGTCGGCCCGCGGGACATCCTCCAACCACGTCACATCAACCCCGAGCTGGCGCGCTACGAGCTGCACCGGGTCTGGAAGCTCGAAGCGGTGCTCAAAGAGGATGCAAGTCACATTTATTCGCGGCGTATCTTCTATCTCGACGAGGACAGCTGGCAGATCGGACTTGCCGAGAGCTACGACGACGAGGGGAAGCTCTGGCGTGTCAACGAAGCCCACGCGCTCAATCTCTACGATGTGCCCCTGCTCTGGAGCACCCTGCTCGTCTATCACGATCTGCTCGC
>CBDUYG010000082.1:0-10261 GCA_965371385.1 uncultured Myxococcales bacterium
GGGGTCGATGACGATGAAGGCACTCGAATCGCGATTCTGCTCAGCCAGGCCGAGATCGGCACCATGTCCGGCTGCTCCCGCGAGAGCGTCAATCGTCAACTCAGCCGCTGGATGGACGAGGGGATCCTGACCTTCGAACAGGGAGAGGTCGTGATCCAGGATCTCGACAGGCTCGAGGATCTCGCCGCGCTCTGAGTCGTACGACCCTCCGCCGCAAAGATTCCTCACAGCTCCAGGTTTCGACGGGCCGCGTCGTGTGCGGGTCGCCGGCGACGGCGATCCTGGAGGCAAGGTGTGGGGAGAAGTGGGTCGGGCGTCTATCATTCCGGCTGCGCAGAGGGTGCGCCGAGCTTCGCACCCCCTCGCAGAGACCGTCTCGATGCCGCGTTCATGGAATCGAAGGCAGAATCGAAGACAGCAGCGAAAGGATCTTCCCTGGACGAGCAGACCCTGAATCGACTCTTTCGGCTCGATGGCCGCGTCGCGATCGTAACCGGCGGTAGCCGGGGAATCGGGCGATCGATCTGTGAAGGCTTCGCTTGCGCGGGTGCTCGGGTCGTCGTGGCGAGCCGCAAGAAGGAAGCCTGCGACGAAGTCGTCCGGGCGATCGAGGCGTCCGGCGGCGAAGCGATCGCCGTAGCGGCCCATATGGGCAAGCTCGATGAGTTGGAGAGCCTGGTGGCCACCACCGTCGATCGTTTCGGCGCGATCGACATCGTCGTCAATAACGCAGCAAACGCCCTGGCGCTTCCTTTCGGCCAGTTCACCCCCGATGCCTGGGACAAATCGCTCAACGTGAACCTGCGCGGTCCCGTCTTCCTGACCCAGTACGCGCTGCCCCACCTGACCGCCAGCCCCCACGCCTCCGTGATCAACGTCTCGAGCGGTGCAGCGCACCTCTTCTCGGCCTACATCTCCCTCTATGCCGGTGGCAAGGCGGGGTTGCTCGCCTATACGCGGTCGCTCGCCGCCGAGTTGGCGCCGCAGAAGATTCGGGTGAACGCGATCACGCCGGGGACGGTCGATACCGACATGGTTCGAAACAACACGGAGGAGATGCAGCAGATCATGGCGAATGCATCGATTCTGAAGCGTGCCGCTGCGCCGGACGAGCTCGTCGGCCTTGCGCTCTATCTCGCGACCGATGCCTCGAGCTTCGTTACCGGCGCCACCTTCAACATCGACGGCGGGCTCGTGCCTCGCTGATCGCGACTCGTTCTGCTGATCGCCTCGCGACCTCCTCGCGATGCAAGTTCCCCGCCTTCTGGGTTAACGTCTTCCTCGTGTCAGGAGGGCTCGATGAGAATCCAGGATATTCGGATCGGAGCTGAAGCGGGTTTCGAGCGCTGGGGACGATTCGTCGTTCGGTATCCGGTTCGCATCCTGGTTCTGGTGCTGATCTTCTCGGGTACCTTCATTTCCCAGGCGCCTCGCCTGGTCTTCGATACGGCGATCGAGGGCTTCCTCCTCGACGACGATCCGATCCTCATCGCATACAACGATTTTCGAGATCGCTTCGAGCGCGACGACGCCGCGATTCTCGCCATTCGCCCGCCCGAGATCTTCGAGCTCGCGTTTCTGGAGAAGCTGAAGGCCTTCCATGAAGAGCTCGAGGACGAGGTCCTCTATCTCAATCAGGTCGACAGCCTCATCAACGCCCGCTCGACACGGGGAGCGGAGGGCGAGCTGATCGTCGAGGATCTCTTCGAGGATTGGCCCGAGGACGATGCTCAGCTCGCGATCATTCGAGATCGCGCCCTCGCGAATCCGATCTACCAGAACCTCCTCCTCTCGCAGGATGGGGTCTATACGACGGTCGCGGTCAAGTTCGATACGTATTCGGATGACGGAGACGAGCTGGATCTCTCCGGGTTCGACGATTCGGACGAGCCAGGCGGCGAAGATGAGGGAGACGCGGCAGAGGAGAAGCCCTACCTGACGGGTGAGGAGACTCTCGATGCGATCGCCAGCGTTCGCCAGGTGATGGAGCGCTATCAGGGCCCCGACTTCGAAATCTACCTCGCCGGCGCCCCGGTCATCACCGAGCGCCTCACCGACAGCATGTCGTCCGATATGCGGAAGTTTCTGGGACTCTCGATCGTCGCCGCGGGGATCTTCCTCTTCGTCCTGTTCCGCCGGGTCTCGGCCACATTGATCCCGATCGGGGTCGTGCTCCTCTCCCTGGGAACGACGATCGGCTTCATGCCCCTGCTCGACATCCCGCTCCAGGTCCCGACCCAGATCCTGCCCGCTTTCCTGCTCGCCGTCGGGATCGGAGATTCGGTTCACCTTCTCGCGATCTTCTATCAGCAGCTCGAGGTCAAGGATTCGAAGGAGGAGGCGATCGTCGCGTCCCTCGCGCACTCGGGCTTCCCCGTATTGATGACGAGCCTCACGACCGCCGGAGCCCTGGCGTCCTTCGTCTCCGCGACCCTGGCTCCGATACACAACCTCGGAATCCTGGCTCCCATCGGAGTGCTCATCGCCCTCGTCTACACCATGACCCTGCTCCCGGCGCTGCTGGCCCTGGTTCCCGCGAGCACCCGGCTTCGGGGCGGGCAGCGCCTCGGGCTGATCGATGATTTCCTGACGGCCTGTGCCAACCTTTCGACGACCCGGCCCTGGACCGTGGTGATCGTGTCTGCGCTGCTGCTCATCGTCGGAATCGTGGGAGCCTCGCAGCTGCGATTCTCCCAGAATCCGGTCGAATGGTTTCCGGAGAGCGATGACCTTCGCATTGCGATCGATCTATGGAGCGAAGAGTTCCGGGGAGCCGTCACCATCGAGGTGCTCTTCGATACCGGAGAGGAGAACGCGCTCCAGGATCCCGAGTTTCTGGCGATCCTCGATGAGCTCCAGGCATCGAACGAGAGCCTGGCTTTCGGAGAGATCTCGATCGGGAAGTCGCTCTCCATCGTCGATATCCTGAAGGAGATCCACCAGGCCCTGAATCAGGGCGATCCCGCCTACCGCGTGATTCCGGGCAATCGCCAGCTCATCGCCCAGGAGCTCCTGCTCTTCGAGAACAGCGGCTCCGAGGATCTCGAGGACTTCACCGACAGCCTCTTCAGTACGGGACGCATGACCTTGCGTGCGCCGTGGCGGGACGCGATCACCTACGCGCCGATGGTTCGCCACGTCGAGTCGTCCTATCGAGAGGCGGTCGGCGAGGACGTGAAGGTCACCGTGACCGGAATCCTCCCCCTGCTCGCCCGGACCTTCGAGGCCGTGATCCACAGCATGGCCCGTTCGTACGTGATCGCGTTCCTCGTCATCACCCCGCTCATGATGTTCCTGCTCGCGAGCGTTCGGCTCGGTCTCCTGAGCATGATCCCCAACCTCATGCCCATCATCCTGACCCTCGGCATGATGGGGTACTTCGACATTCCGCTCGACATGTTCACTCTGCTGATCGGAAGCATCGCCCTCGGTCTTGCGGTCGACGACACCATTCACTTCATGAACGGCTTCCGGCGCTATTACGAAGAGACGGGAGACCCCGCGCTGGCGGTACATCGCACGCTCGAGACGTCCGGGCAGGCCATGCTCATCACGACCCTCGTCCTCTGCGCCGGATTCTTCATCTTCACGTTGGGCTACATGTACAGCATCTTCTACTTCGGCCTCTTGACCGGCACCGCCCTCGCCCTGGCTTTCGTGGGGGATGTGACTCTCGCTCCTGCGCTGATGTTCCTGGTGACCCGCGGGCGCCAGCGGAAGGCTGCGGGCGCGGGCGCTCCGGAAAACTAACGTCGGATCAGGGGAGTGCAGGCTTCGCCCATCGAGTCGCGGATCACCTTGGCGATCTCCTTCGCGAGTAGACGTGAGCCCTCTTCGTTCACGTGGCAGCAATCGTCGATATAGAGCGGCTCTTCGACACCCTCGAACACCATGGTGAGATCGCTGTACTCAATTCCATCGGCGGCGAGCATGGCGCCGGCCCGGATCAAGTACGGGTACCCGAGGCGAGCGGGGCGATCGTAGCTGTGACCCTTGCGCAGAGCGGTCTCGCGCTCTTCCGGAGTAAAGGGTTTGCTTCCCGGAACGCGCTGATTCGGTTGCAGGAAGTGATACGAAGGGATTCCGACGGAGCCCGCGAGCTTCGACATCAGCGCCGTCGAGCGGCTCCACACGGCGGCAAAGTCGCGATAGCGCTCGTCATCGGTCGCGTACTCCCGCTTCGGCCCTCGAGCCAGGTATCCACCCCCCTGGGCTTTCTGCTTGCCCTCTTCGACCGCCAGATCGACCTGCCGCAGGTTGACGTTGCGACCGATGACGCGGTCGGAGAGCAGCCAGATGAAGTTCGCCAGATAGGAGTATTGCAGCACGGACTGATCGACGACGCGTGCTGCGTCCCTACGCAGATCCTGCCAGAACTCGATCGCGCCGACCCGGCGCATCAGCTGCACGTCCTTGATCCCCGCTACCTGCTGCCTCCAGCTGCGCGGATAGAATGGGAACACGCCCTGGCGCTCGTTCTCGGCCGCCGGGAGCACGATCTCGTTGAAGCCGTCGAGGGTGATGACGAGATCGAGATGCATCCCGAGAGTGAGGAAGTAGTTGAGCGTGAGGAGCTGCTGGGGCTGCTTCACGCCGGGCAGCGCAAAGTTGACGATCTCGATGCTGCGGCCGGCGAAGCACTCACTGAGTGCGAGCTCCTCCGCCAGCGTTCGAGTGGCCGTCTCCACCATGAGCTGTGCGACGGACCCGCCGAAGATGCCGATGATGAGCCGTGTTGAATTCTCGGCGAGTGGCCCGAGAGGAGGCGGGTCGCCGAGGAATCCATATAGGTTCACGCTATCGGAGTTGGGTGAGGGGCTGAGGACGTAGCCGAGATAGGGATGGACGACCTGCCAGTGTGGAATAGGGCCGGCCCCCCTCTGCTCGAGACCCGCCTTTGCGATGGCCGCGCCGATGGCCCCCGCGCGAGATTTCGAGATCGCCTGCCGCTCGTCACGAAGCCCGGCTCGAGAAGGCCACTCTCCCGCCACGAGCCGGTAGCCGAAAAAACCGATCCCCTCACCCGCGCCATAAAGCAGCAGGAGGGTCATGAGGGCGAACGCGACTCGTCGCAGCATGGGCTTCATGATAGTGGAGTGCCTCCGCAGCGCCTTGATTCGCGTCGCCCTCGGATCGTCTATGCACCCTTCGCCCGGGCGCTGAGATGATCCGCGAGGCGCAGGGCGAGGGCGTAGATCGTGAGGGTCGGGTGTTGCCAGCCCGAGGTTGGGTAGAGGGAGCCACCCGTCACGTAGAGGTTCGCAATTCCGTGCACGCGGCCGTCTCGATCGGTGACTCCTCTCTTCGGGTCATCCGCCATCCGTGTGGTTCCGGTCTGGTGCCCTCCGAGCCCCTCGCTCCAGGGGTTCACCGAGTATTCGTTGAGGCGAACCCTTCCGCGCCCCGTTCGCCCGATCGCGATGCCGAGCTGCTTCGAGCTCTGCACGATCGTCCGGGTGTCGAGCTCGAGAAGTTGCAGATCCACAGCGACCTTCCGCAGGCCGAGCGCATCCTTCTCGTCCTGGAGAACGACGCGGCTGTCGGGATTCGGAGCCTTCTCGCCGACGAGATAGAGGGGGATGGATCGGGTCACTCCGGCAGCCGATTTCCTTTCGGCTTCCCCGTCGGCTGGAGATGAAAGCTCCGAAATCCCGGCGGCGGATCGGTACTCGTCCCAGCTTCGCTTGAAGACGTGAGCGATGACGGAGAACCCGAGAAGTTGATTCTCCCTGCGGTACTTCGGAGTCGTTGCATAGCCGATCGCGTCGCGGGGCTTTCCGGGTCCCTGGTAGTCGAGCAGAAACGTCTCCTCCTGGTACCACGTCGGTCCCCCGGTGTTGGTGACGAGGATCTCTCCGAGGGTACGGAACGCGTGGTCGGCGAAGTAGCGGCCCACGAGGTCGTTCTGATTTCCGACTCCCCCCTTCATCCTCGAGTCCGACAGGAGGAGGAGGCGCGCGTTCTCGATGGCCCCCATCGCGAGCACGAAGCCGCGAGAGCGAAAGCGCAGGGTGCGGCCGTTCGCGGCGATGACCCGCAGAGTTTCGACCGCGCTCGCAGCTTCGTTGACTTCGATCTCGGCGGCGTTTGCGTTCAGGAAGCAGTGAATCCTCGCGTCCTTCCGGATTGGCTCACGAAATTTCTTGCCCATGCGAGTGGGGCTGGGCTGGGTGCGGCGCCAGATCACCGTCTCGAGGTCCTGGGAGCGAGGGTCGAGGAGGGGGGGCTGATCCTGAGCATCGAGCTCGCTCGGATCGAAGCGATAGTGGGGGTAGGGGAGGCCGAGGATCTCCCTCGCCTGGTCGTAATAGCGATCGAGATCGCTGCGATCGATCGGCCAGCCGCTGTCTGGAACCCAGGGGTGGGGCTCGAACTCGAAGGCGTCGAAGGGACGGACGGTTCCTCCCCAATGGTTCGTCGTGCCGCCGAAGTAACGCAGGCGAGAACCTGTAAGAGGTGGATATTCGATTCCGAGGTTCTTCCCCGCGTAGAGGCTCTGGCTCTCCTGCTCGAGCGTGAGGCCGCCCCCCTCCACGAGGCAGACGTCGATCCCCGCCCTGGCGAGGGTGATGGCGAGGGTGATGCCCGCCGCCCCGGCGCCGACGATGCAGATGTCCGACTCGAAGATCCGGCCGTCGTCGATCTCACGTGCGTCGTGGATCATCGGTTGGGGATCTGCCCGCAGCGCCGCGCGAGCGAATTCAAGTAGACCGCGGCGGCGCCCTCCGAGCGCGAAAGAACCCAGCCGTCGAGAATGATGACGTCTTCGCGTTCGAACTCGCGGCTTACACGACGCGGCTCGAGCAGGACCTCGCGCACCTGGCGTGCACACCGGTGGGGACGGGAGAATCGCGGCTTCGCGGGCAGTTGGGATTCGACCCAGCGCGTGATGCGGTCGGCTTCTTCCGGGTGGTTGCTGGCCAACTCGCCCGCGAGGGCGGCAATTCGCAGATCGGAGGCGCTGAGAGCGGAGCGACCCGCCGGCGGAGGGGCTGCGTTCGCCGCACCTGCCACAGCAGGAAAGGCAAAGCGGAATCCGATCGCACCGGCCAGACCCGCGAGGCCGGAGAGCAGCCTGCGTCGCGTCCATTTCACGGGAAGGAGGCCCGAATCAGCAGACCCTGGCGCATGGATCGCGGTGTCTTCCATCTTGCTCGAAGCTAGCCGAGATCTCGTTCCGAGTCTCGCTCCTTGAACGGGGGCGGCTCCCCAGCGTCGAAGCCGAGCGGGCAGCCACTCCTACGAGTTCGATCCCGTGCCGGACGAAGGCATTTCTCCAAGCCTCCCTCGTCCTCGCCCCCTACACGTTCAGGGCCTGTCCAGCGCAGAGTGACTCGATTCGCGGCATCCCGACTGCATGACCTATTGTGCAGCTTCCGTGCATCGCGAGTTCTCCGAGCGGAGAGTGGGTCGAGCGAGAGGAGCTCGAGGTGAAGAATTTTCGCAAGCCAACCCGAGCGGGACTGCCGATGGCGGTCATCAGCCCGGTTGCAGCCTGGTTCCATGGTCCCGGGCGCGGCCCCGGGCTCGGGGGATTCGAGCCGACCCTGCTGGAAGGACATGATGCCGACGCCTGATCAGATGCGAGCCACGATGAATCTCTATCTCGAACGAGTGGGAGCAGGCGATGTAGAGGGAGTGATGAGGCTCTTCTCCGATGCGATCTCGGTCGAGGATCCGGTCGGCGGGCCTCCGGGTACGCACGTCGTCGGGGCCCAGGCCGTCCGCGAATTCTTCCGCAAGGGTTTCGAACGAAGCAATCCCCAGCCCCGCTTGACGGGTACGATCTGCACTACGGGTGGCCACGAGGCCGCGATGCCCTTCGTATTGCGCCTCGAGCTGAGAGGCCGTTCGATGGAGATCGACGTGATCGATGTCATGCGCTTCGACGATACCGGGAAAGTGACCTCATTGCGTGCCTTCTGGAACCCGGAAGAGATGAGGCGGGTCGAACCAGGAATGGAGGGAGGAGCGGGATGAACGAGGCGAAGAGGTTTCGAGGGATTGTCGGCGCAATCGCCGTAGGGGCAATCGTGTTGGGATTTTTCTCGGACCTACCGGCGGCTGCCCGATCCGAGGACGCAATCGAGCTCGCGGTCTCCGCGAAGGGGCGACCCGCGGAGGACGTGGCGCGCGACGCCGACCGCAAGCCGCAGGACGTGATGCGCTTCTTCGAGATCGAACCGGGGCAGCACATCGCCGAGCTCATGACCGGGAAGGGCTACTACGCCGAGCTGCTCGCCAGGGTCGTGGGGCCCGAGGGCCGCGTTCATGCGCAGAACAGCCCCTACGTGCTGAAGCTTTTTGCGGAGGCGCCGTTGAGCGAGCGACTCTCGAATCCCGAGCTCGCCAACGTCGAGCGACTCGATTCCGAGCTGGCCACGCCCCGGCTGCCGAAGGATCTCGATACAGTCCTGATGATCCTCTTCTATCACGACACCTACTGGCAGGAGATCGATCGCGCCGCGATGAACCGCGCCGTGTTCGACACGCTGAAGCCGGGCGGCATCTACGGGATCATCGATCACCACGCAGAGGCCGGTAGCGGCAGCCGGGATGTCGAGACGCTTCACCGGGTCGACGCCGCGATCGTGCGCGACGAGATCCTGGCGGCCGGCTTCGAGCTCGAGGCCGAGTCCTCCCTGCTTCGCCATCCAGAGGACAACCGCGAGAGCAACGTGTTCGACGGGAAGGTTCGGGGAAGGACGGATCGATTCATCTACCGCTTTCGCAAGCCCGGGAGCTGAACCGGACCGCCTCGGAGGCGGGCGCAGCGGCTGCGCATGAAGCGCTCTTTGCCGCGCCGAATGAAGAAGATTCTCGTCTCCGATCCGGATCCGTGCCTCGCCTTGGCAGGCTCGATGACTCCTGACGGAGCCTCGCGCCTCCGATGAGCCTTCGAGACGCCGTGGGCGACCGGGTGAGGAAGGGTCGGTTCCCGATTCTCCGACGGCCCGGGGCTGCTACATTCGTTTTTTTCGCTCCAGAGGTGATGATTCGATGACTGGCGACGTGAAGCGCGATGACCCGGTGAGCCGATCCGGCGAGGCCCGTGAGATCGAGGCGGGGAAAGCGGAGGAAGCAGAGAGGGTGGCAACACCCGAAGCCTCCCGGCCTGGCATGGGGCGGCGTTCCTTCCTGCAACGGACGGGTGCGGCCGCGATCGGCCTGGGAGCCCTCGGTCTCGGCCGCGGCGCAATGGCCGCCTCGTCCGAGAGCGATGCCCCGCGGATCAAGCGCTACGTCAAGCTGGGGAAGACGGGACTCGAGATTTCCGACATCGGCTTCGGCTCCGGCGGCTGCCGCACCGCGGATCTCGTCAGCTACTGCTACGACCGCGGCCAGAACTACTTCGATACTGCCGAGATGTACCGCAGTGAAGGCTGGGCGAAAGGTGACTACGTCGAGAACCTGATTGGCAAAGCGCTCCAGGGCAAGCGCGACAAGGTCGTGATCACGACCAAGTACGAGGCCGCAGCCGACGATAGCCGGACCCACATCATGTCGAAGCTCGAGGCGGCCCTGCGCCGGCTGCGAACGGACTACGTGGACGTCTTCATGAACCACGCGGTGAACGAGCTGGCGAGGCTCCAGAATCCCGAGTGGTCCGAGTTCGTCGAGCTCGCGAAGAAGCAGGGGAAGATGCGCTTCGCCGGCATGTCGGGCCACGGCGGCAATCTCCAGGAATGCCTCGACTATGCCCTCGACAACGACATGGTCGACGTGATCCTGTGCTCGCACAACTTCGGATCGGATCCGGCCTTCTACGAGAAATTCACCAAGCACTTCGATTTCGTCGCCAACCAGAAGGGACTGCCCCGACTCTTCGCGAAGGCGAAGAAGAAGGGTGTCGGTGTGATCGTGATGAAGACCATGATGGGGGCGAAGATCAACGACCTCACGAAGTACCAGACCGGCGGCGCCGACCATCAGCGCGCGGCCTTCCGCTGGGTCTTCTCCGACCCCAACGTCGACGCCCTCATCATCTCGATGAAGAACAAGGATCTCGCAGACAAATACATGGCCTGCTCGGGAGATCGGGAGTTCCAGAAGGCGGATGCAGAGGTGCTGCGGCGTTATGTGGCGGACCACTCCTCGGACTATTGCCGCAACGAGTGCTCCGAGTGCGAGTCGAGCTGCCCGAATGGCGTTCCGATCGCAGACGTCCTGCGCCAGCGGATGTATTCGAAGAGCTACGAAAACCACCGGATGGCAGCCCAGGGCTACGCTCGTCTCGGAAGCGGCGCGAGCGCCTGCCTCG
>CBDUYG010000083.1:0-10260 GCA_965371385.1 uncultured Myxococcales bacterium
GCCGTGGAGCCGAGCTCGAAATCCTCGAGCAGGCGCTCGACCAGGTCCGAGCCGGACCCGGGCAGGTGATCGGGATCGAGGGAGACGCGGGTGTCGGGAAGAGCCGCCTCGCACACGAGCTGCTGGAGAAGGCGCGTCACAGCGGCTTTCACTGCACCACCATTCACGCAGTCTCTCACGGGCGATCGATCTCACTGGCGCCCGTGCACCAGATCTACCGGCAAGCGTTCGGGCTGGAAGTCGCAGAGCACGCAGAGCATGCACGCAAGAAGATCGAGGCTGCCTGCCTCTCGCTGGACCCATCGTTCGAGGACGACCTTCCCTTCGCATTCGAGTTCATGGGTGTCAGGGACGGTCTCGAGCCCGCTTCGATGACGGAGCCGGCTGCGCTCGCATCGTGGCTCCGTAGCTTCACCCGCCGCTGGCTTCGGGCGCGTACGCAGAGAGTGCCGTGGCTCCTGATTCTCGACGACCTGCACTGGTACGACCCGGCAAGCCGAGACTGGCTTCCCTCGTTGATCGAATCGGCGCGCGACAGCCGCACGCTGCTCGTGCTGGGCTTCCGGCCCGAGTTCCGCCAGCTCCGGCCAGAGCTGGAAACAGATCGGCTGATCGCCCTGGAGCCCCTGGAGGCCCATGCGACCGATGCCCTGCTCGGCGATCTCCTGGGCTCGGACCCGAGCTTGAATCAGCTCAAGCGCAAGATCGCAGCCCGTGCCGCCGGAAACCCGCTCTTCAGCGAGGAGATCGTGCGATCGCTCGTCGAAGAGGGTCGGCTCTCGGGACCCCGAGGCGATCGCACGACCCGCGACGAAATCGACGATCTCCCGCTACCCGACGACGTACACGGAGTGCTGGCGGGACGCATCGACCAGCTCGCCGAGACTTCGAAAGCTCTGCTCCACTGCGCGGCCGTCATCGGGACCCACTTCCCACGCCAGCTGCTGGAGGAAATCGCCGGCCTGAGCCGCGAAGACCTCGACGCCACGCTCTGCGATCTGACGGAGCGCGGCATGCTGCTCGAGGACGCCCTCGCGCCCGACATCACGTATCGATTCAACCACCCGCTCATCCAGGAGGTCGCCTACGGGACACAGCTCGCCGGCAACCGGCGCCTGGCGCACGCCGCCGTCGCAAGCGCATTGGAGAAGAAGAACGCCGAACGGCCCGATGACGTGGCCGACATGCTCGCCCACCACTGGGAGCACGCGAACCACCCGGAGTTCGCGGCCGCCTGGCACTCGCGCGCGGCAGAGCGCATCACCCCGGCGAACCCGTCCCAGGCGGCCCGTCACTGGAGATCGACGCTGGCTCAGCTCGAGCGGGTCTCCGAGTCCGAAGAGCGGACCCAGCTCGAATTGCGAGCCTGCACGGCGATCCTGACCCTCGCGGCCCACACCCAGATCCCGGCCGACGAGCTGGAGGCCATCCTCGCGCGAGCAATGGACCTCACCCATCAGCGAGATGACATCCACGCGCGGGGCACCCTGCTGATCGCCGGAGCCACACTGGACGTCGCCGCCGGTGACTTCAAGCGCTCGCTCGAGACGATCGACGATGTCCTCGCGCTGGCCGATCGCTCCCAGGACCCGGAACTCAGCCTGGGCGCCCACGCGCTGCGAATGTTCCTCGCGAAGATCATGGGTTGGCCCCAGGAGCTGATCGCCTCGGCGGAGGCCACGATCGCGCTACTCGGTAGCCCGGGGCACGAAATCTTCACGATCCGGCGGGGCTACGACCCCTGCGCGTTGGCTCGCACGGACTTGATTCTCGCACGCGGCTGGCTCGAGGAACCGGAGACCGAGTCCGAGCTACGAAAGACTCTCGATCTCGCCGACGAGAGCCCTTCCCCGATGTACCGCGTGACCTCACTCTCGACCCTCGCCTACAGCGTTCCGCGCGATCGAATCGCGGCGGCGCGCGGCAGCGAGCTCGAGGCCCGCCTGGTCCGGCGCGTCCAGCAGGACGCCGACGAGAGCGAAGAGCTCGGCAGCCCCCGCATCCGGGTCACGGCCCTGTCGAACCTCCTGGCCCTGCGCGCCGCGGCCGTCGATCTCGAGGGTGCGCGCGAGATCCATGGGCGCGCCAGAACCGCCGCCAATGAGGCACGCCTAGGAGAGGGTCACCTCGTCCTCGAGCTCCTGCTCGCCGAGGTTCTGGCCGTGAAGGGCGAGCCCCGCGAGGCCGTGTCGCTGACCCAGCAGGTGCTCGACCGCTGCGCCCGGGCGGGGCATGCGGGCCTCACCAGCTGCCGAGCCCATCTCGCCGGGGCGCGAGCCCTGGAACGGATGGCGGACACCCGGAGCCGCGAGGCCGCGGAGACCCATCTCCGCAGAGCGCGGGAAATCGGCGCTGAGCTGGGTGTCGATGTACGCGAAGAAATCGGCGGGGCCGGATAGCCTGCCTCGATCGTTCGGATCGAATGGCGTTACCAGACCCATCGGCGGCTCACGAACCGAAGAGCGGCCCGAACTCGCCCCCGGCATCTCGCTCCTGCACGCTTCGGATCACCGCGAGTCGATCGCGACATGGTTCACACCAACGCAGATGAGCCGCGAGGTCGGGCTGGGTGGGCTCGTCGGTTGCGTCTTCGTTCACGGCGTGGAGTAGCAGGTCGGCCATCAACTCATCACAGCGCAGTAGGCTGCCCAGGGGCTCGCCTTCGGGCGCCGGCTGCCCGGTCATCAGCTCGAAGACATTGCAGAGCATCGCCCAACAATCCGAGCAGCCGGAGACGTGCTTCATGGCCGCGAGGGGTTGGCCGATCCCGATTCCGGGGACCAGACGCAGCAGGATCTGTATCACCTCGTGGTGTTTCACTTCCGGTTTCTCCGCCCCGCCGATGCCGCGGATTCCTCGCTCTCCCGCAGGCTCCGCCGCAGACGCTTCACGACGTTGAGGACCTGATTGCGGGTCATCCCCAGCTCTTCTCCAATCTCTCGCTCCGAGACTCCGGCCATCTTCAGCTCGAGCACGCGTCGCACTCGCGGGATCTCGGGCTCAAGTCGTTCGAGAAATGCGAGTACCCAGCGCAAGCTCTCCCGGTGCTCGATCCGATCCAGGGGGCGGTCATCGCTCGTGCTGGGCAGATCGGCCGCGGGGACCATCGGCCTGTGACGTTTGATTGTTCTCATCTCGTCGTAGAGCGCGTTCATGAAGACGCCGGCCGCGAAGCGCTCGATCTTGCTCGGGTCGCGCAGACCCTCGAGAACGCGCGGCTCGGTGATCGTCACCATCGCCATGTTGCAGGCCGCTTCGACCTCTTCGGGATACCTCGGCCACTTCACCCGGCCGATCCGCAACCACTTGGCGCGCAGCGCCGCGTGGAGCCGCAACCACTCCTTCGGAGGCGGATCGTTCCGCGCCTCGCCGAGCAGGTAGAGGATCTTCTCCCTCGACATCCTTTCACTGGAAACCCCTGGGTCGTCACAGCTCCCCGAACCGGAAGACGCGCTGCGCAGCCGTGCTGTGCCCTCACTCAGGGAGTCTTTCGTCAAACTTCCAGTCATTTCCTGCCTCCTCGCTTCTGCGGCAATTCGGGATCGCCGTTGCGTTGGAGATCAGGCTAGGGAGTCGGGCTGTGCAGGGGGTGTGACGGCCGTCACCCGAGCCCCGGGCCGGCGGCGATCGTCAGGGATCGGGTCGTCGCCCGATCATCGAGCCGATCGAGGTCCTGGATCAGAATCTCGTCATCGACTTCATCGACCCCATCGACAATCTCATCGGCCTCGTCGATGACGTCATCGATGATTCGCGGGATCCGAGCTCACAGCGGATCCAGCTCGCGCGCGATCCCAAGCTCAGCGCGGATCTCGCCCGCTTCCCGGATGAAGTCGTCCGGGCCGCGTCCATCCAGCGCGCTCACCCGGGTACCCGGCTCGCCGAGCGCCGACCCGATCTCGAGACACAGGCGTGCGCGCTCGGGCGCCATTCCGAGCACCCCGACCTGGTGGAGCGCCTTGCGCCACGCGTCGATGGCGGCTCGACCACGGCCTCGCTCCCAGGCGACACGACCCTGCACACGAAGGACTTCGGCCCGATCGGACGCCACCCGAGTGGCACTGCGCCAGGCTCGCTTCCCGCTGCGCTCGGCCTGGCGCAGCATCCGGCCACGCTCGCTCTCTCCGGCGCGATCGTCGATGCGCGCCAGCTCGAGGATGAACTTGGAGCGAAGAATCGTCCCCTCCTGATAGGGCACCATCATTCGCAGCTTGCTTCGAATCGCCAGCCCCTCGCGTACGACCTCCTCGGCTGCCTGCAGCTGACCCATCTCGATGTATACACGGGCCAGGATCCCCATGGCGAAGACCCGAACGGCATCCTCCTCGAGGATCCCGACGTAGTCCTGGGCTGCGTCGAGCGCATCGTCGAGGTCTTCGCGCTCGAGCGAGAGCAGCGTGGATACCGCCAGGCGGTACTGCTGAGCCATATCGTACGAGTAGAGATCCGCGATCTCGTGAAGACGTGCGAGCGCCTGCTCCGCTTCGGCAAATCGCCCCTGGTGGACACGCTGCTTGGCGAGGAAACCCAGGTAGGTGGTCAGATCCCAGAAACATCCCTGGCGCAGGCCGCTCTCGACCAGCTCATCCGAGACGACGTGGCGATCATCCCAATCGCCGGAGAGCGTATGGTGAATGAATCGCATGCCCCGGCAGAGCACCATGCCCTGAACGTCGGCGGGGTCCACGAGCGCTTCGCCGCGCTGCAGGAAGCGCTCGGAGAGGCTCTCGGAGAGACCTCCGAAGGTGAAGAGCCCGACCGCACCCGCGAACATGCCGGCGGCGTTCTCCACGCTCGTGGGATCGAGCCACTGCAGCTTGCGCAGGGTGTCCATCGAGTGGAACACGAAGTCCACCGGGGACACCTGAGTCTCGGCGCGAGCGCGGTTGAACATCACGTCGAGCACCTCGCGATCGGATTCATCCGCGGCGGGGCGCTTGCGCACCCGTTCGACCAGGGGCTCGGCATAGATGAGGGCGAGGGTCTGTATCACCCGGAATACCTTGTGGACGGTCCAGCTCGCAACCTTCTCGCCGTGAAGGCGTAGATACTGGTTGAAGTGCTCGTTGGCCTGCACGAGCTGGCCGCGATTGAAGCGTGCGAAGGCGAGCTGTCGCTCGAGGTGGACCTGCCTCTCGAAGTTCTGCGAGCCCTCATCGCTCTCGAGAAAGTCATCGAAGGCCTTCTGGAAGAAGAGCAGCGCCTCGTCGGAGGCCGCGCTGCGCGCCGCCTCGTCCCCCGCCTTGATCAGATACTCATCGGCGGCCGCGCGATTGTTCGCGGCGCCGTAGTGGTAGGCGAGCATCCCAAGGTAGCCCGGGACCGCGTCGCCGGTGAGCTTCAAGGCCTCGGCGACGCGGCCGTGGAGCAGCCTTCGTCGCTTGCGCACGATCGAGTCGTAGGCGATCTCCTGGGCCAGGGGATGCCGAAAGACATACTCGACGCTGCCCATGCGATGGCGCCGGATCAGCAGCTGCGAAGCCACCAGCACGTCGAGGTCCTCGAGCAGCTTATCCTTGTCGTCGCAGAGCTCGGCGAGAACCGGCAGGTGAAAGCTGCGGCCGATCACCGAGGCGATCTCCAAGGCTTCTCTGCGATGGTCCGGGAGCAGGTCGAGGCGATAGCGGATCACCTCGCGGATGGTCGTCGGCACCTCGATCGAATCGATCGTGTTCGTCGCCTGCAGCCCGTCCTCGAAGGGCTCGAGCCCCCCGCCTTCGATCAGGCTGTGGACCAGCTCCTCGGCCATGAAGGGGTTGCCCGAGCTGCGCTCGATCAGCGACCGTCGCGCCTTTACCGGCACCTCGCCCCGCCCGATGAAGTTCTCGACCAGCAGCCGGCTCTCCTCTCCGGTGAGAGGCTCGAGCTGCAGCTCGGTGTAGTGCTCGGAGTACTCCTCCCGAAGGGCTTCGATGAGCCTCTGGACTGCCGGCGGCAGCTCGGGTCGATGCACCAGGTAGAAGAGGATCCGCTCGCTGCGGGCCATCGGGAGCAGGGATTCGAGCAGGCGCAGCGAGGAGGCATCGGCCCAGTGCAAATCATCGAGCACGACCACGACGGGCCGCCGGGTGAGCAGCGAGCGCAACAGGAGCTTGACGCTGCGCCAGATCAGCCGCTCGACGCCATCTCCGACCACATCATCGAGCTTCCTTCGCTCGGCATCGTCGAAGTCCAGGCTCGCGACGCTGGCCAGCATGGGGAGCTCGTCCCGAGCGGCGTCGCCGAGGAGCTCTTCGAGCGCCCCCTCGAGCGGCTCGAGCGCGGAGGAGCCCGCCTCCTCGGATATTCCCGCCCACGAGCGCAACAGGTCCCCAAAAGGGTGATACGAGAGACCTTCCCCGATGGCGATCGAGCGGCCCACGAGCCAGGTGAGCCCTTCCGCCTCCTCGCTGCGGCGCGATTCGGCGATCAGCCGACTCTTTCCGATCCCGGCCTCGCCGCAAATCGCGAGGACACCTCCGCGACCCTGGGCGAGCTGGCCGAGCGCCTCGCGAATGGCGCGGCACGACTCGACGCGATCGACCAGATCGGATGAGACGAGTCCAGCTTCGGATCCGCGGGCATGCCGGTAGCGCCTCTCGCGCTGCGAGAGCAGCTCGAAGCTCCGAACGAGACCGGTTATCCCCTTGAGCTGAACCGGGGGGAGTGGGTGCAGCTCGAAATCTCGCTCGACGGTCTGGCGGGTCGTCTCGCACAGCAGGATCTGATTCGGTCGTGCGTGGCCCGACAAGCGCGCGCCCAGGTTCGCAGTGAGCCCCGCCACGTCGATGATCGGGCGGGTCGGATCGCCGATGTCCTTGGCGACCAGCCATCCTGTCGCGATTCCGGTGGACACTTCCAGAGGATTCGAGAGCCCGTGCCTCGTTCCGATTCCCGGCACCTGGCGTCGAATCTCGATCGCGGCGTTCAGCGCGGCGCGACCCGCCCCCTCTTGCGCCGTCGGAAGGCCGAAGACGGCCAGGACCCCGTCGCCTCGGGTGAGCACGATCCCGGCCCCGTAGTGGCGCGCGATCCGACTCATCTCGAAGATGTAATCGTGGTTCACCTCGGAGAAGTAATCCTCGCCGAGCTGCTGCGACAGGACGGTCGAGTCCACGATGTCCGCAAACATCACGGTAGCCGTTCCTCGGGTGGGTTCGATTCGATCGGCCGCGCTCACGCCCCTCCCCCAGAGTCAGAGCCCTCCCGCTCGGGTGAGGCGTCCTGCCTGTGTGTGTCGGCGTCCATGGTCAATCCTACCAGGATACGGGCAGTGCAGGGAAAGAGTCGAGGATGATGGAGAGTACGAAGAGCGCCTTCACCATCTACCCCCGAGAGCGCTACGAGGAAGGAGAATGCGTGGCGGCCCGCCTCCCCTGCAGCCACAGGAAGAGTGCCGACGAGAGGCAGAGCAACCCGAACAAGTCACCCAGCCGAGCGTAGGGAGTGACGGAGGCCTCGGCCGAGATCTCCCCGGCGATCCAGCCCCGCTCAGCGAGGCCGCTGACCACGGTTACGCGCCCCCATGGATCGACGATCGCCGAAGGTCCGGTTGTCGACGCCCGCACGAGCCAGCGCTGCTGCTCGACCGCGCGTACGATCGACATGTCGAGCATCTGTTCGGCAAAGACGGGTACCGGCGCCCAGCTGTCGTTCGATGGATTGAGGATCCATCGGCCCCCCAGTGCGACCCGGCGGCTCACCAGCTCGGGCAGCATACCCTCATTGCAGGTAGCGACGGCGGCGGGCCCCAGCGGCGACTCGAGCAGGGTCGCGCGCTCGGCGGGATGAAAGACACGCACGCGCTCGAAGCGCCGGCGCAAGAATTCGATCGAGCCCAGGGGAAAGTACTCGCCGAAGGGCACGAGCTTCACCTTGTCGCTGCGGCCCCGCACGGCGCCCTTCGCGTCGATCGTGAAGACGCTGTTGAAGAAGAAATCCTCTCCGTCGACGGTCTCGCGCCTCGGTCCGCCGGCGACCAGCGTCACGTTCGTGGGCCCGAGCAGACTCGCGAGCGAGCGACGATAGAGGGGCTCGTCCTCGACGAAGAAGGGCATCGCGGACTCCGGCCAGACCAGCACCTCGGGGCTCACCGACGCAATCGCGTCGGCGCTGAGTCGCAGGTAGGTCTCGAAGTTGCGCGCGTAGAGGTTGGGATCCCAGCGGCTCGAGGTCGAAACATTGCCCTGGACGATGGCGACCCGCATCCGCTGGCTGCCCACGGCTTCCCCGACTCCGGGCGCGGATGCGAGACGCAAGGCACCAAAGACCAGAACGAAGAGTGCCGGAGCCAGCCCCGCTGAGATTCGCAGTGCCGGCGTCCGTGTCGAGGCACCATCTTCTGTGGCCCCCATCTCGAGGATCCAGCCCGCCAGGGCTGCGTTGAGGGAGACGATCGCAAACGTGAGAGCGTAGATGCCGGCGACGCTCGCGATCTGGATCCAGATCGAAGTGTCGGCTTGTGAGTAACCGATCTGCGCCCAGGGATTGCTGATGAAAAACCCCAACTCGTTGAGCAGACGGCCACGCGCCAGCTCGGCGCCGGTCCAGAGCGAGGCCACCACCCAGGGGTGGATCCATCGGCTCGACCAGCGAGCGTCGAGGCGGCGCAGCACCAGCGCCATCGGGATGTAGTAGGGAGCGGCGTTGAGGCTGGCGATCACCACGAAGAAGAGCCACCCGACCCACGGCCCCTGCTCGTAGTACACCTCGACCGCCTCGGGCAGCCAATGACCGGACGAGTACGATGCGGCCAGTAGCCAACCCCACATCAACCCGGCGGTCGCGAGCCTGCCGGCTCCTCGCAATCCGATCAGCAGCGGAATCAGGCAGATCCAGGCCAGGGCGCTCCGCCCGAGTGGCGGAAAAGCGGCGCCGTAGAGGAAGCCCGACGTCAGGATCAGGGCCAGGCGCGAGAACCAGCGGGTGGGCGGGGCGAATCTCCTCATCACCTCAGACGATCAGCTCTTGCGGGATCTGATCGGCAATCGCCTCGTGGTACCGGGGCAGCTGCGCCCAGTGAAGCCCGGGCTTCAGGTGATGGGCGGTGTGGTAGCCGAGGTTGCAGGTCCGCCGGTTGTAGGCGGGATCGAGCGCGTTGGCCGAGGCGCAGAGCGGATCGCGCGATTCGAGACCGACGTGGTGGTAGTGGGTGGCCTGGGCCTGCACGATGAGCGCAAAGGGAAGCGGAAGCACGAAGACGAGGAAGGCGTTCAGGGGATCGACGACGAAGAGAAGAGCCAGCACCCCCATGCAGACCCAGAACATGCGCAAGAACTTTCGGTAGATGACGGGATGGCCGCGCCCGATTCGAATCACGCTCGGATACATGTTCAAGAAGAGCACCCAGGCGAAGCGCCACGGGGGCATCGCGCTGCCGTCCGGCTCGCGCCAGCGATTCGGGTCGCGCGTCTGATCCATGTAATGAAGGTGGTGACCGATGTTGTGGTGGAGCGTATAGCCGTAGGGGAGCATGCCGAGCTGCAGGAACATCATCACCTCGAAGGCCCGATTCGCAAGCGGACTTCGAAACACGGCGACGTGGTGGTGGTTGTGGCACATGCCCGCGAAGTTCACCTGGATGGGGAAGAGCAGGAGCACCCCGAGCAGCACCCACGGCCAGCCCTCGACGAAAAGGAAGAGGAGGCCCTGCAGCACGAAGACGCCGAGCATGAGCGACGTTGGGATGAAATCGATCGGATGCCGATAGACACCGGTGAGCCGACCCACCCTCGTGAGGGCACCCGCGATGCTCCCGCTCGCGTGATCCGCCGTCTCCATCACGATCAAGCCGCCTCCAGCCCTCCCGGATCTGCCTTCCGGCCGATCCAATGATACGCCCGGGTCCGCCCCGTGCGCAGGAAGTGATGCGCGCTCCAAAGATAGAGGAGGAAGGCACGAACGGGTTCGCTTCCGAAATGCTGCGTGAGTGTGCCCGCCTCCCGCTCGAGCGCGCGCGCCCAATCCCGCACGGTGAGCGCATAGGACTGCGTCTCCTCGTGCAGCTCGAGGGTACGAATCGACTCGCGCTCGAAGGCGCCGATGAGGGCCGGGATGTCGACGTAGCGGGCCGGGCCGGGCCAGATGTAGCGGCTCATGAACTCGCCCAGGTGGTGACCCTCGGACCGGGAGCAGAAATCCGCGTACACCCCGCCGCCCGCTACGAGCGCACGCGAAGCCACCCGCGCCACCACGCGATAGCGGGGAAGATGCTCGAGGCTGCCCATGAACACGACGGCGTCATACTCGGCACGGGCGCGAAGATCGAAGAGGTCGAGCTGC
>CBDUYG010000084.1:0-10244 GCA_965371385.1 uncultured Myxococcales bacterium
TTCGTGTTTCTCCGGAGTGACCCGCTCCGACTCCGGATAGCTGTCGAGCGGCTCCATTCCGGTCCACAAGAAGTGGGACGCCCGGTCGATCCCAGGCAGGTAGACCAGCAGGAGGTCGGGATCGATCTCGAGCTGGATCTCGAGCGCCATGCGGGTCGATAAGGTGTCATCCGAGTACAAGGTGGAGAGGTACTCGCCCACCTCTCCATGGTAGTCGTGGAAGGGGTCCGGTATCGGCGTCAGATCTTGCGAAGACGTGCGAAGCTCCTCGACCCGAAGCATCCACGTGCGAGGAAAGGTGTACGAGGCGTGCTCGTCCACCGGCGAAGCGACCTCCTCGTCGGTGCCCGGGAACACAACTCGCCCGAAATCGGCGGCGATGCCGCGCCGCTTCTCGACGACCGGGAAGGCAAAGTCCGAGATCATGACGCCATTGATCTTCTCGGGTGGATGGGTGTTCAACCAGTTCACGACACCCACCCGGAGGCCATGGTCGGACAGGATGTTCCAGATCGCGTGAACGGTGCGATTGCGGCTCGAAAAAAGCTGGAGCCTGCCTTCGTCATCCTTCCAGACCCAGCCCTTGATGCCGTGAGTTCGGGGCGACCGGCCGGTCGCGACCGAGGTCCAGATGCGGGGAGAGAGGGCAGGGATGTGGGAGCGAATCGGCCCCGATACACCCGCACGCCGGATCGCCGCCAGGTTCGGCATGAGCCCTTCTTCGATCAGCGGGCCGATCACGCGTTCGCTCGCGCCATCGACCGCGATGACGATCGCGCGAGGCCGGCGTGGCGGGGCAGAATCACAAGCCGAGATGCCGACTACGATCACAGCCGCCATCAACGTCCGGGCGAGACTTCGCCACTGCATCATCGGCCAGCCTCCACAGCCATCTTCGAACCTCCCCGGGTGTGGTGCAGAGCGTTTGGGAGGGTCCACGATGCGCACTTTGAAAGCAAGCTTGCGGCATCGCTGCTCGCCGCAGGTCCCAACGCGATCACGAGGTTCGAGCCGACCCTCGCCCGGCGAGTCGGGCGTTGCCGGCGCGGTCGCAGTAACATTCCCGCGTGACCCTCGAATCCGCCGAGACCTTGACGGCCGCCGATGTGATCGACCCTCTTCGTTACGCGCGAGAGGGATATCCCCATGAAGCCTGGAGGCTGCTGCGGCGGGACGCGCCCGTGCGCTGGTTCGATATGGGGGATCGGCCCGGGTTCTGGGCGGTGACGCGCCGCGCCGATCTCGTGAGGCTCTCGAAGCAGCCCGATCTCTTCCGGCTGGCCCCGCGCCAGGCGGTCTTCGCCGATAGCCCGCCGCCGAGCGAGCGGGTGGCGGAGGGGCAATTCGTGCGAAACCTCCTCAACATGGACCCACCCGAGCACGGCGCCTACCGCGCGGCGGCGAGCGCCTGGTTCAGGCCCCGTGCGATCGAGCGCCGCAAGCCCGAGATCGAACGGCTTTGTCGCGAGTTGCTCGATGGCATGGAGCATTCGGGGGAAGAGAGTGAAGTGGACTTCGTCGAGGCGTTGGCGGCTCCCCTCACGCTCTCGGTGCTGGCGGACATGCTCGGGGTGCCGCGATCGGATTGGAAACTCATGTTCCGCTGGACCAACGAGATCGTAGGTGCGGGGGATCCGCAGATCGCGACCGAGGGCACCATCTCCGAGACGGTGATCAACGCGCGCAAGAGCCTCTTCGCCTATTTCGCAGATCTCGCGAAGCTCCGTCGCGCCTCGCCCCGGGACGACATCGTGAGCGTACTGTGCCACGCCGAGGTCGACGGGGCGCCGATTCCCGAGTTCGAGCTGCTCTCGTACTTCGCCCTGCTCGTCGTGGCGGGAAACGAGACCACCCGCAACGCTGCGAGCGGCGGCCTGCTGGCGCTGATCGAGAATCCGGGCGAACTGACGAAGCTTCGCAGCGACCCCTCGATCATCAACGTCGCGGTCGAGGAGATCGTTCGTTGGGTCTCGCCGGTGATCCAGTTCTGCCGCACGCCTCACGAGGATGTCGTCTTCGGGGGGCAGGAAATTCGCGCCGGCGAGTCGCTTTGTCTGTTCTATCCGTCGGCGAATCGCGACGAGGAGGTCTTCGACGATCCGGATGTCTTCCAGGTGGACCGTCGCCCGAATCCCCACGTGGGCTTCGGGATCGGCGAGCACTTCTGCCTGGGTGCCAACCTCGCGAGGCTCGAGCTTCGCGTGATCTTCAGTCAGCTCGCGAGCCGGCTCATCAGGGTCGAGCTCGCGGGGCCGGTCGAGCGCATGCGGTCGAGCTTCCTGGGCGGCGTGTTGCAGATGCCGATCCGCTATCGGCTCGGCGCCGCCTGACCGCGATTCATGCGCTCCATTCACCCGGTAAGGCGCGCGGATCGATTGATCGACCTCTTCGACCGGCCGGTCGCGGGGGTCGAGGCCTCGGGTGTGATCTCCGAGAGCGTGCTTCATCCGGAAGAGACCCGCTTCGTCGAGCGAGCCATCGAGAAGCGACGGCTCGAGTTTGCCGCCGGTCGTCTTTGCGCCCGTCTGGCTCTCGCTGAGATCGGGTTCGCCGATGCCCCGCTGCTGGTCGGCGAGAAGCGCTCGCCGGCGTGGCCTCGAGGTGCCGTCGGCAGCATCACCCACGCGAAGGGTTACTGCGGTGCCGTGGCGGCCCCGACCACGGACTTCGCGGGGATCGGAGTGGACGTCGAGCTTCGGGGCCGGCTGGGGCCCAGGCTGTGGCGCTCGACCTGCACCGAGGCCGAGATCGCGTGGCTCGAGAGCCTGCCCGAGCCGCGGCGCAACGAGATGGCGACCGTGATCTTCAGCGCCAAGGAGGCCTTCTACAAATGCCAGTTCTGTGTGACACGTGATTGGCTGGGGTTCCACGATGTGACGCTCGAAATCGGCGAGGGAGAGTTCCGGGTCGAGCTCCATAAGGAGATCGAGGCTTTTCGTGGCCGCGCGCTTCCACTCTCGGGCCGCTACTTCATTGGAGAGGAGCATGTCTTCGCAGGCATTGCCGTAGAACCGGAATGACCATCCGCTGGGGCTCGCTTCAGTCGAAGACGCTCGGCTCGCTCACCACCTCGATCCCAGCTCGTCGTCGACCCGGAAGTGCCGCATTGGCAGTTCCATCAGCTCTCCTCGACATGTTCGGTGAGCGAGGCGAGCCGGTCGGCAAGCACCTGGCTGAGGTTCGCGTAGATCTGGGCGCCGATGCGAGGGTAGCGGCGCTTCAGCTGGATGAGATCGTTCTTCGTGAGTCGCAGTAGGCGCACGTCCGAGAGAGCCGTTACGTCGGCAGTCCGCGCGCCTTTGAAGAGCGCCACCTCGCCAAAGGCGTCACCACGGCTAAAATTGCGCAAGCGAAGAACGCCCGCCTCGGTCTGGATCGTGGCCGTGAGCTCTCCCTCGAGCACCACGAAGAAATCGTTGGCCTGTTCACCCTTGCGAACCACTGGATGCCCCTTGGGGTACTCGCGAAGGCGGGCCATCAGGGCTGCGATGCGTGCCTGGGCGGGAGTGAGCCCCGCAAAGAGGGGGATCGAGAGATGGGGATCCTGTCCGAGATCGAGAGTAATGACGTCCCAGAGGGTGACGACCCGCAGCCGTCCCGCGATCGCCGGCGTAAACGTGACGTCCACTCCCCACGCGACGGCCAGCGTCAAGGCCGAGAGCCAGGCGAAATCGCGCTGGGAGTTGGAGTCGCTCAGCATGATGCACAAGAACCCGAGGCAGAGCGCCAGGGTCGTATATGTGACCGGACGCCCGACGCTGCGCAGCGCCTCGATGACCCCACGGTTCACGTTGGCGTACTTCTTTGCGGCGGCGTTGAAGTGCGCCATCAGGTGGATGGTGTCGTCCACCGCGATTCCGAGCACCAGGCAGGCCACCAGTCCCGTCGAGGTGTTGAGCGTGACGCCAGTCCAGCCCAGTATGCCGAAGTAGATGAGTACCGGCATGGCGTTGGGGATGAGGGCGATGAGGCCGACGCGAAAGGAGGTGAAGATCAGGGCGAGGATCAGGTAGATGACCCCGAAGGCGGTGCCCAGGCTCAGTGCCTGGCCGATCGCGATATCGTCCATCGTACGGCTGATCAGCACCGTGTTGCCCGTGACCTCCCAGCGAAGGTTCGGCGGGGCATCGGCGAGATGGGCCTCGGTGCGACGGACCAGTGCCATGACCCGAGCGGAGTCCATGGCCTTCGAGCGCACGGAGATCTTCGCCACCTCGTAGTCGAAATCGACGAAGCGTTCGAGCTCATCGTTGCCGCCGATCACCAGTAGCTGGCTCACGGCTTCGCGCGAATCGGGGATTCGGAACTGGCTGGCACTTCCGTCCTGGAGCCCCTGGTGGATCGCCTTGATATAGTCGACGATCGAGGTCGTTCCTCCGATCTCGGGCTGCTCGGCCAGCCAGCGCTGAAGGGATTCGAGATAGCGCAGATTCTCGGGCTCCTTGAACGCCTGGGAGATCCCCCCCTCCAGCACGATCTGGAACTCACTCGCACCCTGGAGAGCGTCGTTGATCAGGTCGAAGTGCTGACGCACGGGATTGTCGGATCGAAAATTGCTCACCATGTCGGTGCTCACGACGATGCGAAAGATGCCCATGAAGGCCACCAGTCCGACGACGCCCCAGGCGGAGAGGAGGGCACGCCGATGCCGCAGGTCGAACTTCGCGAGACGCTCGAGCTGGAGATCGAAGCGGTCGTTCGCCGAGCGCTTCCGAACGCCTCGGGGCACGGGCAGGAGCTGCAGCACGGCGGGGGAGAACGTGAGAGAGACGACCATCGTGATCGCGACCCCGATGCCGCAGAAGGCCCCGAATTGCTGGATCGCGCCGAGGCGGCTCGTCATCAGCGACAAGAAGCCCACAGCGGTGGTAACACCGGTAAAGAAGACCGGAACCGCCACGTTGCGCAGAGCCTCGTGGATCGCTTCTGCGTCCTCGAACTCTCCGCTCCGCAGCACGTCGTAGTAGGCCGAGAGGATGTGGATCGCATAGGCGAAGCCGACCACCAGCAGGATCGGCGGCGCGGCGACTGTCACCTGATTGAAGGTGCCGTAAACGGTGGCGAGCCAGGCGACCGTCCAGAGCACCGAGACCCCGACCGTCAGCAGGGGAATCAAGACCCCGCGCGGCGTCCTGAAGGAGATGAGGGCGACCACACACATCGCGAGAACCGCGATCGGAACCACGAAGGTGAGGTCCCGCATCATGAGGCGCGTGAGCTCCGCCTTTACGTGGGCGTCGCCCGTGATCCACACCTCGGCGTCGCCCCGCTCCTCCTCGCCGATTCGAGTGATGCGCTCATCGATCCGGCTCTCGATCAGCTGCTGCTCCGGAATGTCGAGCAGCTGTACGACGATCACGAGCACCCTCGAATCGAGGGAAACGAGGGAGCCCGCGTAGATGGGATCCGCAAGGGCCCTCCGGCGCAGGTCTTCGATCTCGTCTTCGTTCTCGGGGACGTCATCGAAGAAGGGTTCGACGATGAGCTCGCCGTTCTCGCTCCGGATGTTCAATGCGGTCGACAGGCTCGAGACGTGATGGACCTCGTCGAGCTCCTCGATACGTTCGCTGATGCGCCGACCGCGCTCGAGGTTCTCCCGGGTGAATACGTCGTCGGCCACGAGTGCGACGAGAATCAACTCTCCGCTGTCGAAGAGGATCTTGCTCTGCTCGAAGTAAAGACGTCGCTCGTCGTCGTCGGGAAGCAGACTATCGATCGAAGGATCGAGGTTGATGCGCGGTGCTCCGCTCTGGAGGTCGATCAGGCTGGAGAGCGCCGCGGCGCTGATTGCGAGGACGATGAGGACGCAGGCGATCGGGTGATCGGGAGCCAGACGCAGCAGGCGATCGATGTGTCGCTGCATGACACGTCTCCCCAGTTCTCCCCAGTTGAATCCACTCGGATTCAGACCATCACAACGCGGATCGGGTCGGGCCTGCAATCCTGCGATCGCATATCCATGCTACCAGCTCCGGGGGGATACGCAGCCGGAATTCGAAATGGGTTGGGCCAACGGCTGCTATGCCCGGACCCAGATCGCACACGCAATATTGTCCCCCGCCCGGTTCGTGCGATGAATCGAGATCGCAGCATCGGCTACACCGCGGCAGGTCTCGACGGCCTTGCGGTCGGCTTCGAACTCGAGGCTCCGTTTCACGATCCTCGAGATTGCATCCTGCGGGTCGGCAAAGCCGATCCCCTGCTCGGAGAATCCGTCCGTCACGAGTACGAGGGCGACGAGGTCGTCGATCCTCTCGCTGTCGACCGTGAGCCGCGAGGTGAGTTCGGCATGTCTCGGGTCTCCCAGGAAGTGGGGATGGTCCCGAGTGTCGGCCGCCCATCCGATATCCCGCAGCTCGCCCTCCCGCAGGCAGAAGATATGGCTGTCTCCCACCGAGACGTGGAAGAGAAGGTCGTCCCCGGGGCGTACGAGGGCGATGGAGAGGGTCGTCGGAGCGGGGGGGATCCGGCAGCGCTCCGCCTCGCGGAGGATCGCCAGGTTGGCGCCTTGCAAGGCCTCCCGAGCGCTCTCCCGGAAGGCGTCCGGGCTGAGGGGAGACTCACCGGTCCAGGTCTCGGCGCAGCGCTCCAGCAGATAATCGAGAGCGATCTGGGATCCTTCAGCCCCGTGGTGCCCATCGGCGACTGCGAGCAGGGTGCCGCCCGGGCCGCTGGCGAAGAGGCAGGCGTCCTCATTGGGATCCGTATGGGAGTAGGTCTTGGCCGCCCCTCCGCGAGAGATCGCCACTGCGCATGGCCCCTCGGCAATCAGCTCGATTGCGCCAATCCGGCAGTGATCCCGACCACGCAGCAGAGCGGTTCGCACGGATAGGCCTCTAGTCGCGGGTCAACGCGTTGGAGACGAAGCACAGATCTTTCACCGGCTCTCCGCCGATCAGGTGCTCCTGGATGATCCGCTCCAGGTTGGCTTCGTTGCAGTTCCGGTACCACGTACCTTCGGGATAGACGAGGGCAATGGGTCCTTCGAGACATACGCGTAAACACTCGACCTTCGATCGAAAAACCCCACCCTGAACGTCGACCAACTCCAACTCTGCCAGGCGGCGCTTCAAGAAGGTCCAGGAGTGTTGCTGGGCCTCCATCTCCGCGCACTTGCCGCCGACACAGAGTAGAATATGACGCCGGAAGCCGCCGAGTTCCAGCTTTCCGGTCATCCGGTTCAGCGCTCGATCCCGTGCACTCATGCCGCCGCATCTTAACACGCGCGTCGATGGAAAAAAGTCACTCCGGGTATCTGAAAGGCTGGATATGCGTCACAATTCGAGGTTGTCCGAGTTGCGGATCGGACGCGCCGGCTGCTCGAATTTCGCGATTCTAGGTCGCGGTCGATCCTCGGGTCGATGATCGCGGTCGAATTCCCGGCTGGGGGCCGGGCGCGGGAAGGTTCCGCAAGAAGGGGCATGTATGTCGAGTGTTTCCGAGCAAGGCGTTCTGGAAGAGGAGGCGCAGCGACTCGTATTTGCGATGTGCCATGAGATCAGCAACCTGGTCGCCGCAGTGCGGTTGCATGCGCATCTCATCGATGACGACCTCGATCCCCGCGGCCTGGCCCTGGCGTCGATCGAGATCGACGACTCCTCGGCTCGATCGGGCGCCCTGCTGGCGCTCGTGCGAGCGGTGCTGAGCCGACCCCACGAGGACGGCACTCACGCCGAGGCCGAGGCGATCGTCCTGGGCCTCCAGCGCGCGATCGACGAGCACGGCGGGCGCGGGGTCGCGATCACAGTCCAGGCGGCCGACGGCCTGCCCAAGGTTCAAGCGGAACCCCAGGTCATGCACTACCTGCTGCTGACCCACCTCTACGGTGCGATCGATTCGGCGCCCGCAGGAAGCGAGGTCCGGGTCGTGGTCGAGCCGGGGAGCGGCGAGGTCCGTTTCGCAATCGAAGACTCGGGCTCGGCTGATGAGGAGCATCTGGGGTGGAAGAAGGCAGCCCTGCGAGGGCGCGCCCTCAGCTGCGCAATCGCAGATTTCGTTCTGAAGAAGATCGGAGGTCGCCTGGAGGTCGAGAGAGCCGAGAAGGGCACCCGCACCTCGCTCTGCGTGCCGAGCGCCTGATTCTCGCTTGCCCCGAGGGGAAGGCTGTGTGATGGGCTGAGTTTTGCTAGCCTTGGCGCGCCTTTGGGGCTCCCATCGCCCTCACGCGATCCCAGGAGTCAGCGCCCGATTCGGGTATGCCGGGATCGATAGGCTGATCCGGGACGATCTCGGAACCTCGATCCCGGAACCGCACCCGGAATCACAGTCGGAACCACGCCCGGAACCACAAAAAGAGCGATCCGATCCATACACCCCGAGCGCAGGCGGAGGTGGGCCAAGGCCCCGATTCCGAGCGCTCCAGCCAGGAAAGAGTAAGCCGTGCCCACTCCCGAGCCTCGCAAGGATCTACGAAACCTGGCGATCATCGCCCACGTCGACCACGGCAAGACGACCCTGGTCGATGCCATGCTGCGATTCGCCGGATCGTTCCGCGAAAACCAGGTCGTCCAAGAGCGCGTGATGGACTCGAACGATCTCGAGCGCGAGCGCGGGATCACGATCTCCTCGAAGAGTACGGCCGTCGACTTCGAAGGCGTGCGCATCCAACTCGTCGATACGCCCGGACACGCCGACTTCGGCGGCGAGGTCGAGCGCGTGCTGGGGATGGTCGACGCGGTACTCCTGCTGGTGGACGCGGTCGAAGGCGTGATGCCCCAGACCCGCTTCGTGCTGCGCAAGGCCCTCTCTCACGGGTTGCGGCCGATCGTCGTCGTGAACAAGATCGATCGCCCCGAGCAGCGCGCCGAGGAGATCCTCGACGAGGTCTTCGATCTTCTGGTCGAGCTCGGTGCCAATGACGAGCAGCTCGAGTTCCCCACCGTCTACACATCGGCGAAGCAGGGCCTCGCGACCCTCGACATGTCCGAGTCGCCCTCGGATTTGCGGCCGCTGATGGACGCGATCGTCGAATATACGCCTCCGCCGGTCGTCGATATCGACGGGCCGACCCAGTTCCAGGCGGTCACCTTCGGTTACGACGAGTTCGTCGGGCGCCTGGTGATCGGCCGCGTCAATCGCGGTGTTCTGAAGCGCGGTGAGACGGTCGTGCGCGTGCCGCTCGAGGGGAAGGGCGAGAGCTTCCGTATTACGAAGCTCTTCGGAACCAAGGGGGTCGAGCGAATCGATCTGGAGGAGGCGCGCGCCGGCGACATCGCGATTGTGGCCGGAATCGATTCGATCGAGATCGGTGACACGATCTGCGATCCGCAGTTTCCGGAGGCCCTCGAACGCATCGAGGTCGATCCGCCGACGATCAGCGTGCACTTCTCGGTCAATACCTCCCCCTTTGCGGGACGCGAGGGAAAGTTCGTCACCAGCCGTCAGATCGGCGACCGCCTGCGTCGGGAGGCCCTGACGAACATCTCGATCCGCATCTCCGAGACGGATCGTCAGGATACGTTCATGGTGGCCGGGCGGGGCGAGCTGCAGATTTCGGTACTGGTCGAGACCCTGCGCCGGGAGGGCTACGAGTTCGCCGTCTCCCGGCCTCACATCATTCCGCGAGAGATCGACGGGAAGAAGTGCGAGCCGGTGGAAGACGTGGCGATCGACGTTCCCGAGGCGAACGCGGGATCCGTGATGGAGAAGCTCGCCGCTCGGAAGGGCCGGATGGAGAATATGAGGCACGTGGGTGAGCGCGTGCACTTCGACTTCGTGGTTCCGAGCCGGGGCCTCTTCGGGTACCGGGGCGAGTTCATGACCGACACCCGGGGTGAGGGAATCCTCAATACGACGGTGCGCGGCTACGAGCCCTGGGTGGGGGATATGGCCAAGCGCAGCGTCGGTGGAATCGTGGCGACGGATCAGGGGCAGACGACGCCCTACGCGATTTTCAAGATCCAGGAGCGGACGACGCTCTTCGTGGATCCCGGGGTTCAGGTCTATGAGGGCCAGATCGTCGGAGAGAACAGACGCCCCGGTGACATGAACGTGAATATCTGCCGGGCGAAGAAGCTCGACAACATGCGGGCGGCGGGAAAGGACGATGCTCCGATCCTTACGCCGGCGCGGAAGCCTACGATCGAATCGGCCCTCGAGTGGATCGAGGATGATGAGCTGCTCGAGGTGACCCCGAAGAGTTTGCGGTTGCGGAAGCGGTTGCTTTCGGGGAGTCAGCGGAAGAGGTGAGGGTCGGCGTTCTGTTGTGCGGAGGGAGTTGCCGGGGTCGGGTCGGGTGGGGGTCC
>CBDUYG010000085.1:0-10206 GCA_965371385.1 uncultured Myxococcales bacterium
ACTGAAAGTGATCACGGACCTGGTGACGCGAACCTGCCGAACCAACCTCGCAGGAAGCTGCAGTATCCGCGAAGCGAGCGGCTCGTATCGCGACGACTCCTACGTCTTCATCGAGGTATCGAAGACCTGCGACACCAGCGTCAGCGAGAGCCCGAGCTACTCGGTAAAAGGGCATCTGTAGCAGGGCTCGCACCGATTCGCGCCAATCCGGGCTAATCTTCGGGGCTCGAACACTCATGCGAGAGGGCTCCCCATGGAAAAGCTCGTCTATCTGATTCACCAATCGGCCGATGTCCCCGGCCCCGATCTGCGCGCAGGCCTGATCGAGAAGGCGGCCCCGGCCCTGCGCGAAGCGGGCGCGATGCAGATCTCCGTCTCCGTCGATGACGAAGACGTCGCCCAGGGCGTCGGAGTCCTGATTCGCAAGAGCGAGCCGCCGATCCGTGCACTCGTCAGCTTCTGGATGCATCTCGCCGACGATCGTGGCCCCTGCGAGGAGATCCTCCGGCGCGAGGCCGAAGAACTCCACGGCTACCTCGTCGTCGAGTCCCGCCCCCTCGTCCACGATGCGCCGATCGCCGTGCGCGCCCCCGGCGCCAACCTCGTCACCTGCGTTCGTCGCCGCTCGGACATCTCGGACGCGGACTTCATCGACCGCTGGCACAACGAGCACAAGATCGTGGCTAGCGAGATCCAATCCACCTTCGGCTATGTGCGCAACGTCGTCGTGCGCAAGCTCACCCCCGATGCTCCGGATTGGGACGGCATCGTGGAAGAGAGCTTCCCCATCGAGGCCCTCACCGATCCCCAGGTCTGGTACGACTGCGACTCACCCGAGGAGCTGACCCGCCGGATCAAGCAAATGGTGGCGAGCGTCACCGCCTTCCTCGATCTCGGCCCTCTCGAATCGACGCCGATGTCGGAGTACAACCTGGGCTGATGGATCGCATCCCCGGTCCCTCCGTCGCTCAGGTCCCTCCCGAGAGATCCGAGGTAAACACCGTCATCGGGATTTTCTGCTTCGCTTTCGTACTTCGCCTGCTCAACTTCCAGCAGATTCGAGCGAACGACCCTTTCTTCTCGATGCCTTCGGTCGACCCCCGCTTCTATCACGAGTGGGCGACGCGAATTGCGGAGGGGGACTGGCTCGGAGAGGGGGTATTCCTGCAGGGCCCCCTCTACCCCTACCTGTTGGGCTCGCTCTACACCCTCACCGGCCCCAATCTCGTGATTCCCCGTCTGCTCCAGTGTCTGCTCGGAGCCTTCACCTGCGTGCTCGTGTGGAGGCTCGCACGCGACGTCTTCGATCGGCGCGTCGCTCTGCTCGCGGCGGGGATGACGTCGATCTACTCGATGTCGATCTTCTACGAGGGAAGCCTCCTGATCGTAAACATCCTGCCTCCGATCCTGCTCGGTCTCCTCATCATGATGATTCGAGTCGACCGGCAACCGAGCTGGAAGTGTTGGCTCTGGGTCGGTCTGTTGATCGGCGCGGCGACCCTCGCTCGTCCGAACATGCTCCTCTATCTCTTTTTTGCGATTGGGTGGCTTCTCTTCATCTCCTGGCGACGATTGGCCGTGCCGGAGACGCTGGTGATGCTCATCGCCCTAGGCGCAGGCTTTGCTCTCCTCGTCGGGCCTTCGGCGCTTCGCAATCACGCGGTTGCAGACGATTGGGTGATGATCTCCGCGTCGGGCGGGATGAACTTCTACAACGGCAACAACCCCGCAGCCAGCGGATCGCACAAGGTTCCCCCGATCTTCGATCGCAGCCAGGCCGACGATCCGATCGAGCAGAACCTCATCTACAAGGCCTACGCCGAGCGCGCGCTCGGACGCGAGCTGAAGGCGTCCGAGGTCTCGGACTACTGGTTCGGGCGCGGATTCGAGTACGTCCGGGAGAACCCCGGCGAATGGGCAGTTCTTCTCTGGAAGAAGTTCCGGCTCTTCGTCAGCGCCCATGAGCCCTGGAATAATCGATCCATCATCGTGACTCGTCAGTTCTCCTGGGTGCTCGGGCTGCCGCTCCTCACGTTTGGCGTGATGGCTCCCCTCGCCCTTCTGGGAATGCTGCTCGGGGTGAAGCGAATTCGGGCGCTCCTGCCCCTCTATGCCGCCGTGGGGGTCTACGCGGCCACGTGCGTGATCTTCTTCATGCTCTCGCGCTATCGGCAGCCCGCCGTACCGATCCTGCTGATCTTCGCATCCTTCGCGGTCTTCTGGCTCGTCGACGAAGCTCGCGAACGCCGGCTCGGGACCCTGGTGCCCGCTTTTCTGGCCATCGCGATCTTCGCGTGGATCGTAAATCAAATCTTGATTCAAGATGACCTCTCGGTCGCGTACTACAACCTCGGCAACAAGTACCGTCTCTCGAACCGACCCGAAGAGGCGATCCGGCAGTACGACGAATCCCTGACGATCAACGCGGGCTACATCTCCGCCTACAACAACCGTGCTCTCGCGATCGAAGCGAGCACTCGCCCACTGGAGCAGAAGATCGCTGCATGGGAGGAGGTGCTCGCCCTCGGTCGCCGACGCGGTCTGTCGCGCTACGTCGAGATCGCGACCCGGCATCTGCGCAGCCTCGAGGCCGGCGCGGAGGCTTCGGACTGAGCGGACAGAGGGCGCTCGGGGCAGGGGATGCCGGGAAGGAGATCCGGCTCATCGGAGCCGGCGCCCGCTTAGGCGCCGACCTCGACCAGGCAGGAGCCCGGGGCTCGGGCGCCGCCGTCGAGGGGAAGTCGACAGCGCATGCGGATCTTCTTGCGCTTGGAGGCTTCGATCGCCATCACGAGAGTGCCGTGGCCGTAGGTGTGGTTCGTGGTCTTCCAGGTGCAGACCTGATCGTTGGGTGGTGCCTCGGTGCAGCGATCCGGCGTAATGCCGGCGAGTCGGCTCAGGGCTACCACACCCAGGGAGCTGGCGAGTGCCTGGTTGGCTCTTCGCGAATACTCGGCACGCACCTCGGCGCGACTCCGGTTCCCGAAAGCCTGACGACGACGACCGGTCGCTGGAGGGATCCTCCACTGATTGCGATTCGAGCGCCGGGGATGGGCGCTACACGAATTGGCGGCACGGGGGCTTCCATCGGTCGGAAGCACGCAGAGCAGGGCGATCCTGTCGCGAGTCTGGATCACCTCGGCAACGGCGCGCCAACCCGCGCTGCGTCCATCCATCCTCCATTCACAGAGCTCCGACCGGGGGCTCGCAATGACACAGCGGAAGGCCGTGACGCCCGTGAACTCCGAGATCTGTTCGAAGGTCACCACGTCGGCAAGGGTCATGGCCAGCTCACGCTGGGCCGCGACGTCGTAGATGAGGGCGTCTGCGTGGCTGAAGCCGGCCAGGATGAGGATGAAGCAGGTGGCGCCGAGGCGCAGGAGTTGTCGCAACACGATTTTCCTCCAGTTCGCACTTCGAGGATAACGCGAAGGGATGGCTTCGTCGCCGGCTCGGCCGGAGTCACGAGGCGCGCCGGACCTCGCTTTCGATGGCTTCCTGCAGGGACCGGACCCGAACGTTGTCGAGCGTGTATCATTCCACACTCCAATGGAGATTCCGTGATCGAAGAAAAGCGCCGCTTGCGTCTCACGTCGGTCGAGCTCGAGGTTCCCTTCCATGAGGTGGACCCGATGGGAATCGTGTGGCATGGCCACTACCTTCGATACTTCGACGTCGCGCGTACGCACCTGCTTCGCAAGTGTGGACTCGACGAGGGTAGACCCGCCGACGAGAGCCGCTTCTACTACATGGTCTCCGAGAGCAAGTGCCGCCACGCCTTTCCCCTGCGCTATGGCGAACGTTTTCGAGTCGACGCGTGGCTGCACGATGTCGAGCGCCGGCTCAAGATCCGTTTCGAGATCCACAACCTGGACCAGGAACGCCGAAGCGCACGGGGCCACACGATCCTCGTGTGCGTCGACGCCCAGGGGAAGATGCTCTTGAAGACTCCCCAGTCGGTGCTAGACCGGGTCCTCGAATAGGAGTTCGGCGTCACTCGCGAGGCCGAGAATCTTGCGTGCCGCCTGAACCCCCGAGGTCACGACTCCGGTGATCCCGCCACCCGGTCGCGTCCAGTGCCCCGCAAGGTAGAGCCCCGGTACAGGGGTGATGTGGTCGGGACGTCCAGGGCCGACCTGGCCAGGCGAGAGGTCGTAGCCGTAGAGCGCGCCGCGTTGGTTGAGCGTGTAGCGCTCCATCGTCTTCGGCGTTCCACTCTCGGCGAGCTTCATTCCCTCGTGCAGTCCGGGAATTCGCGCCTCGGCCTGGCGCAGGAGCCAGTCCCGATAACGCGGCTTCTGCTCCGTCCAATCGCTTCGGGCGTCGCCATCGATCAGGGTCGTGAGTACGATGAGGTGCTCGCCGGCGGGCGCCAGGCTGGGATCGACCAGCGTCGGGATCGTGGCGCTGAACCAGGATGGCTCGCCTGAAACGACTCCTGCGTAGGCGGCGTCGTGATCGATGCCGGTGTAGTGGAATGTCTCATGAGCAACGTCAGCCTGAGACAGGTCCAGCTCCGCGGCCGCGTAGAGGACACAGGCGGAGGTCGAGGCGGTCAGCTTGCCGAGCCTCGCGAGATAACGTCGCGGGAAGTGTTCGCGGCCGACCAACTCGCCGACGGTCTGGTCGAGATCGGCGCCCGAGACGACGACGGGCGCGAAGATACGCCGATCGCTCTCGAGCCGAACTCCGCTCACCCGCCCGTCCGCCAGCGTGATGCGCTCTACCGGGCTACGGAGCAGACACTCTCCGCCCGCCTCGACCACGACATCGACGAGGGCTTGGGCAAAGTTCTGGAACGTTCCCTCGCAGTACCAGGCCCCCTCCTCGACATAGGAGAGCAGCATGGTGGCCCAGTAGAGGAACGAGAGTCGCGACGGCGGGAGGCCGAGATAGGGCCAGAGACTACCGAGAACGGCCGCAAGCTCCGGATCGGAGATGTGGGCGTCGAGGGCGTCGGCCAGAGTGGCTCGCCGATAGCGCAAGAGAGCGGGAAAGCGCTCGGGAGTGTGAATCGCCTCCATCGCGGATTGCAGCCGGTCGGCGCTCTGGATCTCGTTGCGAATGTCACGACAATCCTGGACCAGGCCGCGGACGCCCTTCTCCTGGTTGGGGAAGATCTCCGTATGCGCGTCGATGAAGGCTTCGAGGCCGGCTGGGACTCGCAGCCGCAACCCGGGAAATCGGGTCTCATAGACGGGATCGACCGGCAGCCAGTTGCACACATCGGTGATATCCAGAGCGGCGAGGAGATCCGGAACGATGCGCCCACCCACCATGTGGACCGCCGAATCGAAGAGATAGCGCTTGCGGCGAAACGAGTGTGCATAGCCCCCGACGCGATCATGTCGCTCGATCACGAGCACCCGCCTTCCTGCACGGGCGAGCAGTGCCGCGGCTGTCAGCCCGCCGATTCCGCTCCCGACGAAGATGGCATCGTAGTGCGCGTTACTGGGCTCTTCGTGCGATTCCACGGCGACTCCAGGCAGCTGGCGGGCCTCGAATCGGAAGTTATGTCAGCTGATTTTTCCGAGCAATGCGGGGCAACCTTTCGTGCCGGAATCGGGGCACACACTCGACGGGCGTTTCCCATCCTTGACAAGAGGGCGTCCGGAGTGCGAAACCTCTTCTCACGATGGCGAACTGGACGAGAGAGAAGGTGACCCAACGGGTCTTCGAAATTCTGCGTGACGAGTTGCTCGACGTCGGAGATGATTTCACGACAGCCTCGAACCTCATCGAGGCGGGCCTGGATTCACTGGCCGTCACCCAGCTCATGCTCTCGATCGAGGAGAGCACGGGGATCTGGGTGGACGAGAGCCTCCTCACACCGGAGACTCTCGAAAGCACGGAGACCCTGGCCGCCTGCGTCCATGAACAGCTCGATTGAAGAGAGCTCCAGCATCGCGACGAAGAGCCCTCACGCGGGATGGAGAGTCCTCGCGCGGGCATGGAGAGCTCTCGTGCGGGCATGAAGAGCCTTGGAGTGGACACGATGCCTCCCCCAACGCGAGAGAAGCTTCGCGGTGATGAAGCCGGAGCCAAAGCGAGAGCCGAAGCCAAAGTCGATGACGAGCGCGCTACCCCACGGGGTGCAGCCACTCCCGATTTCGTACCGCTGACAGGGGCCGATTGTTTCCTGCGCTCGTTCGACGCCGAGTCGAGGCGCAAGAATGACGCGAGTCACTCCTGCCAGCTGGTCCTGCGCCTCGGCCCGGGATTCGATCCGAAGGCCTTCGGCGAGCTACTCGACGACGTCACCGACGCGAATCCGATTCTCCACGCCCCGATCCGGCGCCGCTTCGGCCTCGGAGCTCCGGCCTATCGACTGGATCGGGCGCGTCCCGACACCCGGCCCCGAATTGAATTGCACTCACAGAACGGACCGCCGGGTGCAATTCCCGAGCTCTTCTTCGGTCGGATGAATGAACGCTTCTCGGGTCGCCGCGGCGATCTGCTTCGCTTCGACGTCGTGCAGTACGACGATGGACGATCGGGAACGGACCTCGCGATGACCTGGCTCCACATGCTCTTCGATGGAGCGGGGAGTGAGGTCTTCATGCGTTGGCTGGGCGAGTGTCACCGCGGACTGCGTCGTCCCGACGAGATCCCTCCGGGCGATACCACCCGGTCGCCGGGTATGCCGGAGGGGCTCAGCGGGAAGGAGCGGGGAGTGCGCGCCACGTCGTGGCAGGCCAACATGAAGGCCATGGGTGTGCCGCCCGCCCGCTCCCTCGCGGGTCCCCTGCGCCGGACTCCCCAGGCGTTGCGCTACGCCGTCGAAACCCTGGACGAAGCCTCGACGGCGAAGGTCATCGAGCGTGCGAAGAGCAAGGCGGGCTTCCTCACTCCGATGCTCTTCTATCTTGCAGCTGCGATTCGAGCCCATCACGCGATCTTTCGTATGCGGGGGCTCCACTCGCAGAGCTATGTCGTACCCCTGCCCGTCAACCTGCGCCCGAAGGGCAGTGAGGAGGCGATCTTCCGCACGCGCGTTTCGCTTCTGTGGTTCAAGGTCTCCGCCGAGATCGTCGACGACTTCGACGCACTACTGAAGGAGCTCAAGAAACAGCGCCACCAGTCCATCAAAGAGGGTGCGGTGGAAAACGGTGTCATTGCCATGGACTATGCTCGCTACGCGCCGATGCGCCTCTATTCGCACATGGCCCGCCGCGCGCTGGGGGGCGAGCTCTGCTCCTACTTCTTCGCCTATACGGGGGAGTTCTCCCAGGGGCTGGAGGACTTCGTCGGGGCTCCCGTTCTCAACGGGTTTCACGCCCCGGCCGTAACGCAATCTCCGGGGAGTGTGGCGGCCATCAGCCTCTTCCAGGGGCGCATGAACATCAGCCACGTGTTTCAGCAGGACGTCATCTCCGACGCCGAGCGCGATTGCTTTCGAGCCCGGCTCCTCGAAGATCTGCTCGGAAGCGCGTGATGTCCACGCCCGAGTGCTACGACGTGGTGGTCGTGGGCGGCGGTGCCGCAGGGGTCGGCGCGGCTCTGTCGGCGGCGACCTGCGGGGCCCGGGTGCTGCTACTCGAGCGCGAGTCGACACTGGGCGGGAATGCCGGCCAGGCGCTCGTACACACGATCTGCGGACTCTATCTCGATGCGGAGGAAGGAGACGCGAAGCCTCTTCACCCCGCGTTGCCGGGCGTCATGGCTCGGAGTCTCGTGGCAGTCGGCGCTGCGGCGCCGCCTCAGCGAGCCGGGCGGGTGTGGTATCTGCCGACGGAGCCCGATGCGCTCGCGCAGCATTTCCTCGTGCTCTGCGGGGACCTCGAAAATCTCACCTGCCGCACCGATTGCGAGCTGCGCGGTCTGCGATTCCTTTCGGACCCGGCCTGGGAGCTCGACCTGGGTTCGAGAGCGAATACCGACTCGATTCGCGCTGCAATCGTGATCGATGCGAGTGGCGATGCGGTCGCGGCGGTGGCGGCGGACGCCGACGTGACGAGTGAGGATCCCGAGCAGCTCCAGACGCCCTCGTACATCTTTCGTCTCGAGGGGGTCGAGCCCGAGGTCGTGGAAGGCTTCGCGCGGATTCAGATCAGCCACGCTCTCGCGAGTGCGGTGAGACGCGGCGAGCTCTGCGAGGGAGGGGATGCGCTGGTACTGCGTCCGGGGATTCATCCCGGAGAGGTTTGGGTGACGTTGAACGTCCCCAAGCTCCCCGGAGAGGTCTACCGCCCGCTGGACGACGACTATCGCGTGGCCCTCGAGGCAGCGGCGCGGGGCGTCGCCGAGGAGGTGGCGGGTTACCTTGCTCGCTGCAGATCCGGTTTCGCGGCAAGTCGGGTCGCCGGTTGGCCCCGTCGCATCGGTATTCGCGAAACCCGCCGTGTCGTCGGGCAGGTCGTACTGAGTCGCGAGGATGTTCTCCTGGGTCGCGAGCACGAGCACGAGGTCGCGCGTTCGAGCTGGCCGATCGAGCTCTGGAGCGATCATCGAAGGGCGCGCTTCGAGTATCCCAGCGGTGCCTGCTCGATTCCGCTCGGTAGCCTGGTGAGTCGTACTCACTCGCGTCTCGGCATGGCGGGCCGCTGCATGTCAGCCAGTCACGAGGCCCTGGGAGCCGTGCGAGTGCTTGGGACGTCACTCGCGACGGGAGAGGCAATCGGAGTGGCGGCCGCGCTTGCGGCGACGCAAGGTTCGGGCCTCGATGCGGTGGAGCCGAGGATCGTCCGCGCTCGCATCGCCGCGCAGGAGTACGACTTGAAATGAGCTCGACCGTTCTCGACCCCATCGAACGCCACGCCCGTGAGTCGCCGGATCGCCCGGCCCTGGTGAGCGACCTGGGGGATGGGACCTCCCGGGTCGTGAGCTATTCGCAGCTGATGGATCGCATGGGTGAGATCGCAGGTGAGCTCCGGAAGTCCGGGGTGTCACGCGGCCAACGCTGCGGGATGGTCGCGCCCCAGGGCGCCAGCTTCGTGGAGAATGCCCTGGGGATCCTCGCCGCCGGGGCCTGCCTCGTTCCGATTCCCGACGATCACACGGGCGAGGTTCTCGAGGAGTTCGTCCGGCGCTCGAGGTTGCATCACCTGCTCAGCGTATCGAAGGACGGGGGTGCGGAGCCGAGCGGCAACCCGCCGCTTCGTTCGTTTGCCGACCCGGGGACGGTCGACGGCCGCGTGGACGACGAATTCCGGGCCCTCGACCCCGCATACCTGCGCTTCACCTCGGGCACGACGAGCCGCCGCAAGGGCGTGATCCTGGGCCATGCGTCGATCCTCGACCGCCTCGCGGTGGCCAATCGCGCCCTCGAGATCACGCCGGACGACCGGATCCTATGGCTGCTTCCAATGGCTCACCACTTCGTCGTATCGATCCTGCTCTACCTGCGGTACGGCGCCACGGTGCTCCTGCCCGCCGGCTCGCTGGCGCGCGACGTCCTCGGCTTCGCCGAGCGCGAGCGGGCGAGCGTCTTCTACGCCTCGCCCTATCACTACAACCTGATGGCGAAGGACAAGGGAGACGGGCGGCTCTCGGGGGTGAGGCTGGCGATCTCCACGGCCGAGGGTCTGCGCCCCGACGTGGCCGAGCGATTTCGCGAACGATTCGGATTCACCCTGCGCCAGGCCCTGGGCATCATCGAGGTGGGGCTACCGGTGATCGATCGCGGAGGCACGGGCAAGCCGGGTGCGCTCGGGCGTCCGCTGGAGGACTACGAGGTGTGGCTGCGGGGAGAGGATGGGCAGCCGGTCGTCCGTGCCGACTCGCCGGAGCGAACGGGTGAGATCTGCATTCGTGGGCCGGGGCTCTTCGATGCGTATCTGGACCCATGGACTCCGGCGCGCGAGATTCTCGAGCCGGATGGGTTTCGGACGGGGGATCAGGGGTGGTTCGATGCGGATGGGGATCTCTTTCTGGCGGGGCGGCGCAGCAATCGGATCAACATGGCGGGGATGAAGTTTTTTGGGGAAGAGGTGGAGCGGGTGCTGGATACGCATCCTGGTGTTGTGCGAAGTCGCGTGTTCGGGCGGGAGCATGCACATCTGGGGGAGATTCCGGTGGCGGAGATCGAGGTGGTGGATGTGGATGCGGCTCCCGACCGGAAGGAGCTTTCGGGGTTTTGTCGGGGTTTGTTGCCTGGGTATAAGGTTCCGCGGGAGTTTCGGGTGGTGGATGCTTTGCCGATGACCCCGACGGGGAAGCTGGCGCGGGTTCGGGCGCCGGATGAATCGTGAAGTGCGGGCGGCGCGA
>CBDUYG010000086.1:0-10199 GCA_965371385.1 uncultured Myxococcales bacterium
CGCGTGAACCAGGCCCGGCGCACCAGCGCCAAGGCCCAGATCAGCCAGATCGAGAGCGCCCTCGAGTTCTACCGCATGGATAATTCAAAATACCCCCCGACCCTCGACGCCCTCGTGAAGGCACCCGCGGACGCACGGCACTATCCCCGCGGCGGCTACCTCAAAAAGGCGAGTGCCCTGAATGACCCCTGGGAGACCCCGTTCAACTACGTGAACCCCGGGGCCAGGAATCAATATGGGGTGGACCTCTCCTCATCGGGTCCGGACGGCATTCCGGGCAACGAAGATGACGTGAACAATTGGGAAGATGCCGGCGCCGGTGGGGCCGGCGAATAGAATCATCATGAATGACTCGATCAGCGCGCGTCGCCCTCCCGATCGTCGGGACTCCACTCTCTCTCGGGGCTTCACGCTGATCGAGATTCTCGCCGTCGTGCTCATCATGGGCTTCGTGATGGGGATGGTCTTCCCGAGCCTGCGCTCCACCAGCGAAGCCGCTCGCCACGACCAGGCCCTGAGCCTCGCGACCTCCCTCGAGTATGCACGCCAGCGCGCGATCATGACGGGCAAGATCCACCGGGTGCTGATCGACGTCGATGCCACGATGTATCGGGTCGAGTGGTACGTGCTTCAGGGCGTGAGCGGTGAGCGCGACAGCCTGGCCGCACGCCGCCGCGCGGCGCTCGAAGGAGACGAGGACGCACTGCTCCTCGCGCCTCCGAACCGGCCCTACGAGTACGAGCCCATCCCCAACAAATTCGGCATCGACAAGCTGCTGAAGGATCCCTTCTACTTCGACGGGGTCGATACCCCGGACGGCTGGCTCAACGAGGGTCAGGTTGCGATCGTCTTCGACCGCGACGGCACCACGGATACCTCCCAGATCGTCATCAGCGACCCCGACGGCTTCGCCACCACTCTGGACATCCTTCCTCTCCTCGAGACGGTACGGATTCGCGAGGAGACCAGGACGGATGGCTGATCTCCTGCGTCGGCGGGTTCCGAAGCCTCGCAATCCCGGCTTTACGCTGATCGAAGTGCTCGGTGCGGTCGCGATTCTGGGCATCTGGTACGTCATGCTCTCCGTCCTCGCGATGCAGGGAATGCAGACGGTCGGAGAGAGTCAGCGGCGCCTCGCGGCATCCCTCCTCGCCGACGAGGCCCTCGCCGAGATCGAGCTCCGGACCGCCCAGGGCCAATCGATCGAGATCGGAAACGAGGAGAAGGAGGAGGAGCCCTTCACCCTCGAAATCGAGGTGATCGATCTCTCGGACGATCCGGGCGGCGGATTCGAGAGCTTCGACGACTCGGGCGGCGAGGCCATGGGGCTGCTCGAGTTCTTTGCGAGCGAAAACGATAGTCCCTACGTCGAAATCCGCGGCGAGAACTGGCTGCTCGAATATCTGCGCGAGATTCGCATCACCGTGACCTGGCAGGAAGGCGCCGACGAGCGAACGATCGTGCGCACCGCCTATCTCTGGGACCGGGAGGCCTGGTCGAATCGCGACATCACTTTCGAAGAGGGAGCCGGCGATGATTCCGTACCGGATGAAACCATCGGGTCCTGACCCGGTGGCCCTCCCCTCTGCCCGGAGCCGCGTCGGCGCACGAAGGGCGAATCGCTCGGGATTCACTCTGCTCGAGGTGCTGGCCGCGATCTTCCTCACCGCCATCACCATCGCGGCGGCCGTTTCGTTCCAGATCCAGCTCGGAGACGCGACGTCGGCCGCCCGGGACAGGATCCGAGTTCAGCGCCACGCCGTCGCGATCCTCGATCGTGTGGCCCGTGACCTCCAAGGCGCCTACATGCTCGTGAAGGCCCCGGAGCTCGATCCTCTCGATCACCCCTGGCTCTTCCTGGGTGAACGCCTCGAAGAGACGGATGGAGAAGGCGCAAACGCGGTCAAGTTCGTGACCCGCAACCACCGTCCGTATACCGTCGACGGCCCAACATCGGACGTGGCCATGGTCGCCTACTACCTCGACGAGCAGGAGAGGATCGAGGGGGAGAGCGAGCGACGGCCCGGCTATCGGCTGATGCGTTGGGTCACTCCACGCCTGCCGGCGAGCCTCGATCGCAACTTTCCCGAGCCCGACGACGAGTCGGCGCACATCATCGCCGAGGACATCGCAAGCTTCGGGCTCACCTTCATCGACATCGACGGCGACGAGACGGATGAATGGGACTCCTCCCAGATCGAGCGATCCGGTGAAATACCTCTGGCGGTGCGGATCGAGGTCGGAATGATGGATATCAATACCGGAGAGCCCCTCCAGGACTCGTCCGGCGAGAGCGGCGAGGCCAAGATCGTCTCCCGACTCGTCATGCTTCCGATGCGTCCGATCGATTTCGCATTCCTTTCCGAGCAGTCGATCGAGTTCAGAGAAAGGCTCGGCGTGGTCGACGAGGAGAATGCACCCGGCGATGAGTCGCTCGATGAGATGTGCCAGTACGGGAACGTTTCGGAGTGCGTTGGACTCCTCCTCGCAGACGGGGAGATCGACGAGGACGAAGCCGATTCGATCGGCACTCGCTTCGAGGGCGGAACCTGCATCGACGACCTCGGCGAGTCCGCCTTCGGGAGCTGCATGAGATGACTGGCCCGAGAACTCGAATCCGACGCGAGAGCGGCGTCGTCCTGGCCCTGGTGATGATCCTCGGACTCGTTCTTTCGGTGGCCGTCATGGCGTTCTCCCGCCGCGCGATCATGGACACCATGATCGTGAGGAATCGTGACAAGGTCTCCCAGGCGGAGGCTCTCGCCCGCTCGGGGGTCGAGATCGCCAAGGCCGTACTCGTGGAGCAAATCTGGCGCAAGATCGACACGATCTCGGGACGGGGCGAAGGTGTCGAGATAGCCGGCAACACGCTCTACGACCTGTGGGCCCAGATCGGGGACTACGAGATCACGACCCCCGACGGCGCGATCCTGCGAATCAACATCTACGACAACGGATCACGCTTGAATCTCAACTCCCTCGTCGCCTACGGCACGAAGCCCCCGAGGAACCAGGGGGAGAAGCGACCAGAATCCACGGAGACCCCGGCCGATGAGAATTCGCTGGAGGGTCACTCCGGGGACAAGCTCGAGCACGACCCGGAGAGAGAGGGAAAGCCCATTCCCGATGCCGAGGAGTATCTCGTCGACTTCCTCGATCGGGTGATCGAGAACATGGACGTCTCATCGGCGGAGAAGGAGTACGATACTCGCGAGCTGGCCCAGAACCTGCTCGACTACATCGACGCAGACTACGTCGGGATCGATGGCGGAGACGAGGAGGACTACTACCAGAGCCAGGATCCCCCCTACTACCCAGCCGACCGGCCGATGCTGAGCGTCTACGAGCTCGGCCTGGTCGAAGGCTTCGATTCCATCCTGGTCGAAGCGCTCCAGCCCTATGTGACCGTCTATCCCCTCGTGCGCGGCGGCGGCATCAACGTCAATACCGCCCCGCCCCACGTCCTGGGATCCGTCTACCACGGCACAGGAGGCAGCAAGCGCCTGCTGGACGAGGACGACGTCTCGCAGATTCTGGGCGCCCGGGAGGAAGGGAAGATCTTTTGCCACAAGACGGAGACGGATCCCGACCGATGTATCACCTTTGAGCAGGCCGATGTGGAAGGTGGGATCTACCCGCCCGTCGTCCTGCCCTCGGTCACCCCCGTCTACACGATTCTCTCCGAGGTGATTCTCGGTGACGTGGAGAGGAGCGTGGAAGCCGTGATCAACATGAGCAAACCTGGCGAACCCAGGCTGCTATTCTGGCGGATGCAATGAGCGAGCGAGAACGTCCATGCCGATGATGAAGAGCATATTGGGCCTCGATGTGGGCTCCCATTCCATCAAGGCCGCAGAGCTTCACCAGAGCCTTCGGGGCTTCGAGGTGGGGCAGCTGCGTCTACAGCCGCGAGACGACACGGAGGGTCGGCTCGCGGAGACCCTGAGCCGCTTTTTCGAGCAACACGAGCTCCCCAGCGACCGCCTCGTCTGCGCGATCCAGGGCGACCGCATCTCGTCGCGCCGGCACGAATTCCCCTTCCGCGATCGCAAGAAGCTGGCCGCCGCAGTGCCCTTCGAGCTGGAGGGCGACATTCCCTTCGAGCTCGAGGATGTCGTGATCGACTGGGATCTGGTCGGAGGGAGCGGCAGGCAATCCAGCGTGGCCGTCGCCATGACCCGGCGCCAGGAGGTCGGCGACCTGCTGGACGAGTATCGCGAGGCCGGCCTCGAGCCGCGGATCCTCGAGCCCGAGGGCATGGTGCTGGGCAACCTCAGCGGCCTCTTCGACCTCGAGGGCACCCGCGTACTGGCGGACCTCGGCCATCGAAAGAGCACCTTCTGCCTGCTGATCGACGGCCGCTCGATTGCCGCCAGCACCGTGTCGATCGGGGGTCTGGGCATCACCCGGGCGATCGCCGAGGATCGCGGCTGCAGCCTCGAAGAGGCGGAGCAGCTCAAGTGCAGCGAGGGCATCCTCGATGGGGCCGCAGGCTGCGATTCCCCAACAGCGGCGAAGCTCCTGGAGCGCCTCGCTCGTGAGATCCTGCGCTTCATCGAGTCCCAGGAGGTCTACCTGCCGCCGGATCAGGAGATCGAGGTGACGCTCCTCGGCGGGACGTCGAAGCTCGCCGGCATCGAGAGCTTCCTGGCCCGGCGGATCGGGCTTCCGGTCGATCCGCTGCAGCCCCCAAGCGATCCCAAGACTGCGGAGATGCTCGCGGGAGGCGACCCCGTCCTCTTCGCCCAAGCCCTCGCCCTCGCCGTCCGCGGCAGCGCGGAGGCAACCACGCGGATGAACTTCCGCCAGGACGAGCTGGCCTACAAGACCGACCTGCGCCAGATCTTCATTCGCGATCTGCGACCGACGGTGATCCTGGCAGCCTGCGCCCTGGGGATCGCGTTCGTCTCCCTGATCACCACCTACTCCCTGGAATCGAGCCGCGCGCGCTCCCTCGAGAAGGAGACCCGGCGCCTCTATCAAGAGGCCTTTCCGGGCGGTTCCTCGTCCAGCCCGGTCCCCGCCCTCAGCGCCGCACTTCGCCAGGACAAGGAGCGAGCCGACTTCCTCGGTATCTACGGGACCAACCTTTCGGCCCTCGATCTGCTCGCCGAGCTCTCGCGACGGATTCCCGACGATCTCAACGTGCGCTTCGACGAAATCAACATCAATCGCAGGGTGGTCAAGGTGAAGGTGACCGGGGAGACCTATGAGGCCGCGGATCGCCTGAAGAACCTGCTCGCCCAGACCCCTCCCTTCACCTACGCCGAGGTCGACAAGGTCAAGTCGGCGCGCCGGGGCAAGGGCAAGACGTTCAACCTCACGATCAGCCTGGGCGACCGGCGGGATGAATCATGAGCGAGCTCTGGACCCGCCTCCTCACCATCTGGGCGAACTTCTCCCAGCGCGAACGGGTGCTGATCGGGTCGGCCCTGGGCCTGACCGCGATCGCCATCCTGATCGTGGGTATCGTCCAGCCCCTGCTCTCTCTCGGCAGCAACCTCGAAATGCGGGCCGAAGCCGCCGAGCAGCAGCTTCAGGCCATGACGCGCCTGCGCCGGGAGTACGACGTCGTCCATGCGAGCCTGACCCAGGTCGAAGCGCGCATCGACGCCAACCGGGAGAAGCGCAACCTCCTCACCCTGCTCGAGGCGCTCGCGAAGGAGTCCTCGGTCAAGATCGACTCGATGGAGGAGCGCAAGGCCCAGGACGACGACAAATTCAAGGAGACCAAGGTGGAGGTCCGACTCAAGAGGGTCAGCCTCCAGGATACGGTCAGCTTCCTGCATGCCATCGAATCCTCGGACCGGCTGCTGACGGTGAAGACCCTCAAGATCCGCAATCGGCCCGATCGCAGCCAGCTGCTGGACGTGAACTTCAACGTTTCGACCTTCGATCCGCTCTGATCCTTCCAAGCCCAGGACCCTTGCTCACCCATGGCCCAGACCGAATCCATCCTCGTGGCGCCGCTCCCCAAGCCCCTCCTCACGGTGGGGATCCCCGTGGCGTTCATGTGGCTGACGCTCGCCTTCATCATCCTGGGTTTCCCCTACGACGCCCTGGTCGAGAACTTTGCCGCGCGGCTCGAGAACTCCTACGGCGTCAAGCTCTACATCGGTGACGTCGACCTCCAGCTCGGGCTGCTGGGCCCGGGGTTCCGCATCGAAGACGTGAGCACGCGCCTGCCCGATGGGACGAGCTACGAGCTCGATCACCTCTACATCCGGCCCGCCTGGTCCCTCTCGTGGCTGCGCGGAGATCCCGCCGTCTTCCTCGACATCGATACTCCAATCGGCGGGGCGCGGGGAACGGCGATCCTGGGAAGCATGCAGGGTTGGGACGGAGAGCTGCGCGAGGTCGACATGAGCCAGGTTCCCTATCTCAACGATCCCGCCTCCGGTCTCGAGATGAGTGGCACCCTCAATGCGACGACCGATTTCCTGATCGGGGCGGACGGGCTGGTGGGCGAGGTTGAATTCGAGGCGACGGATGGGGTCGCCCTTCACAGCTCCCTGCCCATGGGCATCCCCTACGAGAGTTGGGAGGGCGAGATCGTATTCGGGGGGGACACCCGGATGAAGATCGAGTCGATGGAGCTGAAGAGCGCTTACTTGAACGTCCGGCTCTCCGGAACCTTCGGAGCGGCCCCCCAGTGGGAACAATCCGAGCTCGACCTCGAGCTACAGCTCTCGGAGATCGACCCCAACCTGCGGCCCATCATCAGTGGGGCGGTGACACGTGTCGCAGATGACGGCAGCGCCAGCGCGAGCATTCAAGGTACCTTCGGCTCACTCCGGATTCGCTGAAGCGAGCCCCGAACACGTCAGGTCAGGGAGATTCCAGGGTCATGCCCGCCAGCGCGGAAGATCTGCAGAAGGTTTTCAAGACGCTCTCCGATCCCACTCGAATCCGCATCCTGCGGCTCCTCGAGAAGGAGGAGCTGGTCGTCCAGGAGCTGATGGAAGTGCTCGGGATGGCCCAATCCCGGGTCTCGCGTCACCTCGCGATCCTGCGCGAGGCTGGACTCCTGAATGACCGCCGGGATCGCACCTATGTGTCGTACCGTTTCGCAGCGCCCGAGGATCCGTGGTGGCGGGACGCCTGGGCGCTCGTGCGCGAGAACCTCGAAGGCGACTCGACCTCGGAACGCGACGATGTCGTGCTCGCACGGGTCATCGAGGCTCGCGCCGCCCGAACCGGCGCCCGGAGCTTCTTCGACGAAATCGGGCCCGAGTGGGACGCCCTGCGCAAGGTATTCAACGACGACGTGACACGCGCACGAGCCCTGACCCGGCTGGTGGATCCCGGCCTCACGGTCGCCGATATCGGAACCGGGACGGGCATTCTCGCCCTCGAGATCGCCCAGCTGGGCCTGCGCGTGATTGGAGTCGACTCGTCCGCTCGAATGCTCGAGGCCGCGCGAGCGAAGCTCGCCGAGGCGGATCTGCTGGGAGCCGATGCCGCCGAGCTGCGTCAGGGCGAGGCCTATGCCCTGCCCCTCGAAGACGCCGAGGTAGATGCGGCCTTTGCGCACATGATGCTGCAATACCTCCAGGCGCCCGCCGACGCCGTCCGCGAGATGAAGCGAATCGTACGACCGGGCGGACACATCATCATCGTCGACTTCGTGCGCCACGAACTCGAGTGGATGCGCCGGGAGCTCGACGTCCAGAATCTCGGATTCGAGCTCGATGAGGTGAAGGAGTGGTTCGAGCAGGCGGACCTCCTGGATCTGCGGATTCAGGTCGACGAGCCCGTGGCACGCGACCGCGACCTGCCCGCCACCTTCATCGCCTCGGCGCGGCGCGCCGACGCCGGCGAAGACCGAGCCTGAGCGTGTCCGCCCCGGACGACTCCGAGACGGAGCAGGCGAAGATGTGGGACAAGGCGGGATCCCCTCCTCGAGGCGTACTCTTCGACGCGACGGGCACCCTGATCGAAACCCGTGAGCCGGTGGGCGACGTCTACTCCCGAATGGCGAAGGAGCATGGCGTCGAGCTTTCGGCCTGGCGGCTCGGCGACGCGTTCAAGCGCATCCTGGCCCGCGCCCCCTCGCGCGCGTTCCCGAGCGCAGAGGCCGACGAGATCGATGCGCTCGAGCGCAGCTGGTGGCGGGAGGTCGTACGCATGACCTTTCAGGCCGCCGACAGTACGGTGATCTTCGATGACCTGGACGCTTTATTCTCGCAGCTCTATCACTACTACGAGACCTCTGCCGCCTGGCGCCTGCGCAGCGGTGCGGGCCAGGCGTTGGGCGAGCTGCACGGCTCCGGTCTTCGGATCGGACTGGTTTCGAACTTCGACCAACGCATAAAGAATATTCTACAAGCACTCGGAATCATGCATTATTTTTACGCACTCACCATTCCAGCAACATGCGGCCTCGAGAAGCCCGATCCGCTCATGTTCCAGCGCGCCCTCGCCGACCTGGGGCTCGAAGCCGACGAGGTCATCTATGTTGGCGACGATCCCGTGAAGGATCTGGCGGGCGCTCGGAGCGCGGGGTTGCGCACGATCGATGTGAACGCACTCTCCTCCCTCGATCAGCTTCCGGGCGTGATCGGCCTGGCATCCGCAACCCTGGCTGGCCCTGGAGCGGGCCACTGATCGGAAGAAGCGAGAACGAATCGAATCCACGTCCTTCCGTGATCATCGGAAGCGACCCGGCAAGGAGCCCGACATGAGCAACGAAGGGGCGGCGGACGACTCCGCCCTCAGCTTTTTTCGCAGCCACTTCTCCCTGGACGACGGCGTGCTCTCGCGCGTGCTCGACACCGCCCTCGAGCGCCAGGTCGACTACGCGGATCTCTACTTCGAGTACTCGACCCAGGACTCGGTCGCCCTCGAGGAGGGAATAGTAAAGAGCGGCAGCCGCCATCTCTCCCAGGGTGTGGGAGTCCGTGCCCTCTGCGGCGAGCGCCAGGGGTACGCCCACTCGGACGAGATCAGCATCGACAGCATGTCGCTCGCAGCCACCACGGCGCGCGCCATCTCCCAGCAGTCCGGCGCCAACGATTCGATCGCGATTGCCCCGGGCGGCGCGCTCGGCCGCAACCTCTATCCGGTAGCAATCGCCCCGACGGACGTCGCCGTCGCGCAGAAGGTCGATCTCATCTCCGAGATGGACATCTACGCCCGACGGCTCGACTCCCGGGTCAAGCAGGTCAGCGCGAGCGTCGTGACCCAGCATCGCAACATCCTGATCGCGGACAGCGAGGGCCGCTTGACCGCCGACGTCCAGCCCCTCGTGCGTCTCAACATCCAGGTGATCGTCGAGGATCGCGACACCGGCGAGCGGGAGGTCGGATACCAGGGCATGGGGGGCCGCTACGAGCTCGCACGTCTTCTGAAGCCCGAGGACTGGGGCCCGCTGGTCGAAGAGGCCGTTCGCATCGGCATCCTCAACCTGCGCGCCGAGCCCTGCCCCGCCGGCACGATGGACGTCGTGCTCGGCCCCGGCTGGCCGGGCATCCTGCTTCACGAGGCCATCGGACACGGGCTCGAGGGTGACTTCAACCGCAAGGGAACCTCGGTCTTTGCCTCGCGCATGGGCGAACGGGTCGCCTCGCCGGGAGTGACGGTGATCGACGACGGCACGATCCCCGAGCGGCGAGGCTCGATCAACGTCGACGACGAGGGCACACCGAGTCAGCGCAACGTGCTGATCGAGGACGGAATCCTGGTCGGCTACCTGCAGGATCGATTGAACGCTCGTCTGATGGGGAGCCAACCCACCGGGAATGGGCGCCGGGAGAGCTACGCCGACCTCCCGATGCCGCGCATGACGAATACCTTCATGCTGGCCGGCCAGGAAGAGCCGGAGGACATCATTCGCTCGCTGAGCAGGGGGATCTATGCGGTCTCCTTCGGCGGCGGCCAGGTCGACATCACGAGCGGAAAGTTCGTCTTCAGTGTCAGCGAGGCTTATCAGATCGAAGACGGCCGCATCGGAGCTCCGCTCAAGGGCGCGACCCTGATCGGCAACGGCCCGGACGTCCTGACCCGGGTCAGCCGGATCGGCAACGACCTCGAGCTCGATCGCGGGGTCGGCACCTGCGGCAAGGACGGCCAGAGTGTTCCCGTCGGCGTTGGCCTCCCGACGATTCGCGTGGACGAGATCACGGTAGGGGGGACCAGCTCATGAGCGGCGGCAACGACTCGAATCGCCACCACACACGAGAGGCCGCAGCCGGCGAGGC
>CBDUYG010000087.1:0-10063 GCA_965371385.1 uncultured Myxococcales bacterium
CTCTCCCCGGCGATCCTGATGCGCCTGGCGCCGAGCATCAGGAGGGTCGATGGCCGCGACGGTGCCGTACTTGCGTTGAATCAAGCGCTCGACGATCTGAATGACGAGCTCACCCCCGCCGACACCCTCGCCATCGCGCGAATGACGATGGAGTTCGACCCCGCGCTTGCCATCAAGGCTGCGCGCATGGCTTTGTCGACGACGGACCTCGGCGAGAAGGAGCGGGCCGAGCTTCAGATGCTGACGGAGGTGCTCGATACCCCGGAGCCCGATGAGGAGCAGGAGCCGGACGCCAAGCCCCCGCCGCCGAGCGTGTTCTTCGAAGAAAGCGACCGAAGCGCTTTCGGCGAGGTCGAAGATCTCAGCGAGCTGATCGACGACAGCTTTCCGAACGGTGTGCTCAGCCAGGGGGTGCCCACTGGACTGAACCGCGAGGGGCTGCAGGTCGAGATCGAGGGCACTGGCCCGAGCCCGGTCGCGTTCTCTCGAATCCACGCCCTCGCAGTCGCTGGGGTCCATGGGCTCGAGGACAAGCCCGTCGTGATCCTGGACCTCCTGGTAGACGGCGGTGGAGGCGAGCGTCCCCTCAATGTGATCCGGCTGCGCTGCGACCGCTTCGATCCGCGCAAGCTCGTCCCCAAGTCACCCGGAGCACGCGAAGCGCTGAAGGCTCTCGTGCGAGGGATCGCCAAGTACGCGGACGCCGACACCCTGGTCGATCTGACCGGCAAACAGCCCCGCAGCGAATGTGTCTTCGAATCCGTCGACGCGTATCACGAGAAGGTCCTACGCCCTGCCGCGAAAAACTGGGCTTGAGCTTCGGATCGATTTCGCCTCTTCCGCCCGCCTCCCCCCCGCCCTCCGCCCCCGAGTCAGAACCCTCAGATCTTCCCTGGCAGCCCCGGCGAGCGCCAGGGTTTCGGTGATGCCACTCCCGAGCCGCAAAAGAGCGAGCATTCCCGGCTGAGTTCGGTCCTCGCCTGCGCCTGAGATGCCGACGATGGGATCCATCCATCATCATGGCTGGACCCGTTCTCATCGCTCAGGGTTCGGCGAGAATCCGGCCTGAATTCGAATATTCCCTTCCCCCATAGCGTCTCATGCCGGTGAACGACACCAGGCTGACTCGATAGGCGCCCGCCGCTGAATTCTGATCGGTGCATGAAACCAGAAGTACACATCGGTGGTATGATTCAATACTGCTCGAAATGCGAAAGCGGGCCCCGAGGCACCGGGAATCAGAGGTGCCATCGGATCGAAGCCGAACCCGCCGAGATCGGAGGCCCCCGTGATGCCAGCGAAGACCAATGAGGCTCGAAACCCTCGCACGAGTTCTCCCGGCCGCGCGCTCTTCTTCGCCACGATCTTCCTTACCCTCTCCGCGAACGCCGCCTGGCCCGTCAGCGAGACGCCTCTCCCGCTGGACGGTTCGGCGAGTGCTATCTCCTTCGACGATCTCGTCGAGGACGATGACCTGCTCGAGTGGACGGATTCTGGTTCCGAATGGATGGCTCTGGACGAGGATCCGGAGGACCTCATGCTCGTGGGTGAGGATCTCGAAAAGTTGGTATCCCGGGTGGCGCTCTATCCCGACGAGCTGCTGGCCGCGGTCCTCGCCGCTTCGACCTTTCCTGTCGAGATCGTCCAGGCTTCGCGCTATCTCGACAATCTCGCGACCGAGCCCGACCTCGAGCCGGACCCCGAGTGGGACGAGAGCATTCTGGCTCTCCTCAACTATCCCGAGGTCCTCGAGATGATGAACGAGGATCTCGATTGGACCTGGGATCTCGGTGAAGCGGTGATCGTGGATCAGTCCGTCGTGATGGATTCGATCCAGGTCTTCCGGCGCAAGGTTCAGGCGGCCGGCAACCTCGAGTCGAACGAGCGCCGAGTGGTAATGCTGGCCGAAGAGAGCATCGCGATCGAGTCCGCCGATCCCGAGGTCGTCTACGTACCCGTCTACCGCCCGGCTCGGGTCGTCGTCACGTATTCGGGTCTATATCCGTACGACTACTGGGGCCCCTATCCCTGGTACTACTACAGCAGCGCGCCTTATTGGACCGGCTGGTATGGTGGAGTGGGACACGCCTACGGCGTCGGGTGGGGCTGGAGGGCGCCCTTTCATCGCCCGATCATCACCCACCATCGCGTCCATGGTCCGAAGAAATCCCATCGAATCGGTAATCAGACGTCCAGACGCGGCGAGAGGCGGGCCTGGCGGTCGGAGCGGAGCCGGGGCAAATCCGGGGCCCGGCCCGGGCGATCGAAGCATGCGCAGCGGCGAAGCGGGAATCGGGATCACTCGGGCGGATCGGTTCGCAGGGACAGGTCCAGACGGGATGGGGATTCCAACGTCATTGCGCATCAGGGCCGGCGGCACGAGCACCGCTCGTCGGGCGAGACCGGAAGCCACCGACGGGAACGATCGAGTTCCGGATCGGATCGTAGGAGCATCCGGCGAAGCGGGGATGACTCCTCGGCCGGATCGGCCGGAAGACGGGATCGGGGCACGAGCCGCAGCAGCTACCGCCAGCTGCTCAGCCAGTCTCGAATCTTTGGCGGGGGCTCGAAGGGCGTATCGCGATCCTCGAACGGCTCCGGTCGATCCTCGCACCGCATGTCTCGATCTTCGGGCGGCCTCGGGGGCATGACGAGCCGAAGCCGGGGCGATTCGTCCTCCCGCCGTATCAGCCGCTCCTCCGGTGGACGAAGCGGCTCATCCCGGAGTCACGGGCGGAGCTCGCGCGGCGGCCGATCCCGTGGCAGCCGCAGGCACTGAGCGCGATCAGACCCGGGCCGCCCTGCGGAGTCCGACGATTGAGCCTTGAAACAGCCGGGCCGCTCTGGAATCCTTGCGCCCGTCCATGAACCTCTTCAGCTACGAATTCTATTCCGCTACGACGCGCGCCGTGATCTGGGTTGCGGCAATCGTCTTCCCGGTGCTCCTCTTCATCAATGCACCCTACGGCCGCCACCTGAAGGGCGGCTGGGGACCCGAGATCCCCGCGAAGCTGTGCTGGATCCTGATGGAGCTGCCCGCACCCATCTGCTTCGCCGTGGCCTATTTCACCGGGCCGAATGCCTGGCAGCCCTTTCCCCTATTCTTCTTCTTGCTCTTCCAGGCTCACTATGTGAACCGAAGCATCATCTTTCCGCTCCTCGCGAGGAATTCCCAGAAGCGCAGCGCGGCGGTCATGGTCCTCCTGGCGTTCTCATTCAACACGGTGAACGGGTTCATGTGCGGGCTCGCCGTCTCCCACTTCGGAAGCTACGGACCCGAGTGGCTGTGGGATCCACGTTTCCTCTGCGGGACGCTGCTCTTCTTCGTCGGAGCTGCGATCAACCTTCACAGCGACTCGGTGCTGCGCAATCTTCGCAGGCCCGGTGAGAGCGGCTACCGGATCCCCCACGGCGGCTTCTATCGCTGGATCTCCAGCCCGAACTACTTTGGGGAGATCCTCGAATGGTTCGGCTGGGCGATCGCGACCTGGAGCACCGCGGGCCTCGCCTTCGCGATCTTTACGATGGCCAATCTGGCGCCTCGGGCCCGCTCGAATCACTTCTGGTATCGCGAGACCTTCGAAGACTACCCCGAGCAGCGTCGGGTCCTGATTCCCGGCCTCTACTGAGCGAAGGGACTCGATGCTCCCACGCACCCGAAGCCCAGCGCGCCGCCGCCTCGCCCCCCTCGCCTGGGCATTTCTTCTGCTCCTCGTTCCCCTGGCCTGCCTGGGTCCGCGCTCCGGTGCCTTCTTCCATCCCACTGCGCTCGAACCCGATCTGGCACGCCTCTATGTCTACCGGATCGACGAGGTGCGCTCTTCAGGCGTAGCCAGGATTCGCGTTGCGGGTACGTCCGGGGGACGCCTCGCGAATCGGCAGTATCTCGCGCTCGAGCTTCCACCCGGTGATCACGTCATCTCGATTCGCTTTCGGGAGCTGGTGTGGTCTCTCGACTGGGGCGGTCTGCCCCTGAGCGCCGTGGCCGGAGAGACCTACTATCTGCGCCTCGCAGCCGCCCCCATGAGCCGTCCTCGTCGCCCCGGAGCTCTGGAAGAGAACTACGACGGACCCAGGAGCGAGATCTTCAGCATGAACCTCTTTCGATCGTTTCGTCCGACGGAAGAGGCTCTACTCGAGATTCAGACGCTGCGCAGGGCGGAGTAAGCTCGACAGCGCCTCGGCACGATCAGACCACGACCCACTCGCGATGGGCGGAATCGGCGGGCTCGTCGCTCCATGGATCTCGAGCAACCGACTCGAGCGCGGGCACGACGTAGTCCTCAGGCAGCTCCGAACGCAGCACGAAGTAGGCGTTGGGGGCGTAGGTGTCGGTGTAGACGAGGACATAGCCCTTCTGGTCGCCCAGGGCGTGCATCGCCGCGATGCTCGCGCCGTGGTAGCTGGTCTCGTCCCAGACGTGAGTCGGGTTGTAGGCCATCGCCTTGCTGACGTGAAGCCCGAAGAAGACGTTGTACTCGACGATCACGACTCGGGGCAGGACGGCGTCCAGGGCCTTCCAGATCCAATAGTCGTTGCCGTCGAGGTCGATCGACATCAGGTCGGGCCGGGCCGGCACGCGCCACTTCACGAGCAGGTCGTTGATGTTCTCCGCGGTGATGAACTCCCGGCGCACCAGCGGATCGTCCACCGGCGCATCGCCGTCCATCAGGAGGCCCTGCCAGCCATGGTGGAGCCGCAGATTGGCGGTGTTCGAGAGTTCGACGCCGTCCCGGGCACCGAATTCGACGAAGGAGCGGTTCGTCTCGCCGATGCATTCGAATATTCGTGCGATCACGCCGTCCTCCCCGCACTGGGAGTAGACCTGACGCTCGTATTGCTCGAGATCCTCAAACACGACCTTCCTCCTGGCACCCAACCGCGGGCCCTTTGGATACCATGCTTCGAGGCTATGGCAAACTCCCCCACTGAGAGTCGCGCCGGCCCGGCGTGCAAGGTCGATCCTGGAGACGAGCGGTGCTCGAGCTAGGACCCCCGCAGCGGGTGAAAGGTGGGAAGGTGGAAGGCGATACTGATTGAATCCGGTTGATCCCACTCGAAACGAACTCCCTCGACGGCGGGCATCATTCTTCCATCCCGCCAGCGGAGCGCTCATCCTCGCGCTGGATTGGGTTCTCTTCTCCGGCAATCTCTTCAGCGCCGGCGTCGCAATCCTGCCCCTTGCGGTCGTGGGCTTCGGCCTGACCTTCACCCTGTGCTTCTGGGTCCAACGGCGCTTCGCCTCGGATGCCTGCCGACCGGCTCTCCTGAAGGCGTCACTCGCCGGGTTCGCGGTCGGAATTCCCACGCCGATCTTCGGCACGATCCTGGGCGCAGCGATCTTCAGCGCCGCAGGAATGGGCTCCAGATCCAGAACGAAGAGCTGAGGCGAGACTCGCTCCGGATCGAGAGGCGAGATTCAATCGACTACCGAGCGCCGCCCAAGGCGAGAGACGTCACTCCCCGGGAGGATCGCCCCAATCGAGAACCTCGAGATCGGCAATGGTCGTGGGCTTCCCGCTCAGCCAGAGCACCAAACGTTTGCCGTCCGTGAAGTAGGGATCTCCCGTGAGGTTCGCGCGGGGAGCATCACGCGGAGCGGCCCCCACGCCGTCAACGTAACCCATCTTCGCGACAGCCTGGTTGTAGGCCAGGTTCTCGAGCAGGTACTCACGCGTCTCATCGACGTCGGGATCGATCTTGTGGGTCGTGATCGTCCGGGTCGTGAAGCGAACGCCGATGTCCCGGCTGATCTGCCCCAGCCAGACCGGCTTGCCGCGATGACGATACCGCGACATCCACAGTCGCAGGTGATTCCGCTCGTGAATATTGCTCCGCGCCTTCTGGAGCGCGACATCCTGGGGGCGCCCGAAGACGTAGAGGGCGCTCACCGGGGAGTAGCGATACTCGCCGCCACTGAAGAAGGAAGAGATCGTCTTGATCGCGGATCCACGATAGGTCGTCTCGGTCTCGTCCCATCCCGCACGCATGAACGCATAGTAGATATCATCGATATCCCCGATGACGACCAGGTTGAGGGGATCCCCCCAATCCCGGTCCTTCTTGTCCCGGGTGCAGCAGACGGCGGAATCGAGGGCCGCCACCAGCTCTTGTTCGTCCAGGTCCACGATCTCTTCGTCGCTGTAGAGTTTCTCCCACTCGACATCGCTGTGGTCCAGGCGCAATCCGGGGACGGGAACGAAGAAGGTAAACGAGACCACGACATCTCTGCCCTCACCCGAGACCGTCGCGATGTCGACGTTGAAGGACTTGGTTCCTTCATCGAGAGAGGTGAAGAGGAATCCACTGCGCGTCTCTCCCGGTGCGACACCCAGGCCCATACTCTGCTGATGGAAATACTGCGAGACGCGCTCCTGGGATTTCTTCGGAGTATCGCCGATCACCAGATCGATCGTGGATGTCTCCATGGGGGTGAAATACTCGGGGTCCAGTCCGACCGGGAGAAATGAAACATGGCCCATTCGTCGGTTTTCGATCTCGATCCAGACCGGTTGTATTCCACGAGCCCAAAGCGAAAGTCCGAAGAGATCTCGAGTCTCCGCTCGGCTCGGGACCGCGACCGTGACGCGAATGCCCTGATCCTCCTCGCTCTGCGCTCGCTCCAGGAATCCCACTTCTTCGATCCCGTCGGGCTCGAATCCTCCGGCGCAGCCCAGCGTCAGCGTGAATAGAGCACCGAGAACGAAGACAGGCAAGACCAATATCTCACGTCGCAGCCGACCTTGCAGGGGCTCCAGAAGCACGCTCCCGCAGCTCCTCCCCGCAAGAGAAATCGGATGGATGCGATGGGTTTCGATCATTCTGAGCGGCCTCATCGGCCCGGTACCTGATCCCACTCCACGTAATCCACGTCGAGCAGGGAGACCAGCGGACCCGAGAGCCACAGCACCACGCGATAACCATCGGTGAAGTAGCCGCGGTCCGTAAAGCGCCACGACGTCTCGCTCATCGGCTTGGCCTTCCCACTCGCCGACCAGGCGTATCTCTCCAGTCCCTGGGAGTACCATATGAGCTGCATCATGTAGTCGCGCGAGTCGTCGACGTCCGGGTCGAGACGAGCCCCGAGCTGCCCCTGACCAAGACCGGACACGATCCCCAGCTTGTGGTTGATCTGCGCAAGCCAGACCTCGTTCTCTCCCAAGGACATGGGAGTCAGCCAGAGATTCAGCTCGTTGCGCTCTCCCAGGCTCGATCGCTGCATGCGAAACGTGGCATCCGGTGGGCGGCCGAACAAATGCGGGGCATTGCTGCGAGCGGCCTCGCTCTGTCGCTGTGTCTCGACCCATCCGGCCCGCAATAGGGAATGGAGCACGTCCCATCCCTCACCGAGCAGAACCAGGTTCGTCGGTTCTCGCTCGGTCTCACCCGAAGCGTCGGTAGTACAGCACGGCAGCTCTTCGATCGCGCGGCGAAGACCGTCGAGATCGAGCCGCCGCCGCTCTTCTTCGGAGTAGAGCGCATCGAAGTCCATCTCCGAATGGTCCGGAACCATCCCGGGCACATCGACGAAGAATGTGAAGTAGTAGTCGTGCCCGGCGTCTCCGAAGACGTCTACATTGAATCCCTTCGTTCCCGGGCGAAGATGGGTGAACACGAAGCCCGAACGCGTCGCTCGGGGCGGAATCCAGCGCTCCATCGCCGCCTCGTCGAAGGTCTGGTTCATTGCTTCCCGAGCCTGCTTCGAAAAACCGGCGCGATTCACATATGCGACCTCGAAGGGCGAGAAGTATTCGCGATCGACCGACGTGGGCGCGAAGCGCAGATATTCGTCGGTGTCGTTTTGAACCTCGATCCAGACCGGCTGGACCTGTTTGCCGTAGAGATCGAGTCCGAAGAGCAGCTTCGACTCTTCCGCGCTCGGGACGGCCGTGCTGACGCGAATGCCGCCTCGAGTCTCGCTGAGGGCCCGCCCGCGAAAGCTGTCGATATTGTCGGCCCAGGGCTGGTAGGGTTGACCCGCGCAGCTCGTCAGCAAAAGCGCGGCCCCGAGCGCGAACGAGCGCCTCCGAACGACCACGTAGGGCCGAAAGCGGGACCGCGATTCCATCCGGCGCGACCGCGTCGATCTCGGCTCGTTCAATTGGCGTCTCCCAGGCGCACAGCGATCGATCGCGTCCGAGAGTACTCCGCTGGAGTAGAGCAATCAATTGTCGCGGCCTGGCTACTCTCGAGAGGGAGCGTGCGACTTCATGCCCCACGACCTCGTGAATCGGGTTGATCATCGCCTCTTCCCCCACCATACTCATGCGCTGACGGCCACCTTGTCCTGGCCCTCGGTCGGAGTTCGCAAGGACCGGGAGCCGCGAGCAACGATCCAATCCATCCACACGATCGAGGGTGAAATCGATGCGAAAGCCCCTAGCAATTCTCTCTGCACTCTTCTTGATCGTAATGATGACCGGATGCGCCGGCCTTCGCTCGGCCGGGAAGCTTCCCCCCATCACCCAGGAGGTCAGCGAAGAGAGGCACATTGGCAAATTCGTCTGGTTCGATCTGCTCACCGAGCAGGCCGATGCCGCCCGGAGCTTCTACGGTTCGCTCTTCGGCTGGACCTTCGACGACGCCTCGACACCTCCCGATTACAGCTTGATTCGACTTGGTGGCGTGCCCATCGGCGGCATCATGAACATCCGGGACGATCTCAGTGAATCCGAGGCGCTCTGGCTGGGCTCCCTCTCCGTCACGAGCGTCGATCGCACGACGCGCGTGAGTCGGGATCTCGGAGGAGAGGTGATCGATGGTCCCGTCGATGTGGTGGGACGCGGCCGCATGGCGGTCGTTCGCGACCCGACCGGCGCCGCCTTCGTTGCTCTCGCCTCGGCGACCGGGGACCCACCCGACGCCGTCCCCGCGATCGGAGCGTGGCTCTGGACGGACCTCATCACGAACGACGGCGCAACCGCACAGGCCTTCTACAGCGAAATCGTGGGTTACAAGGTGCAGGAGATCACGGCCGCGGACGGGGATATCTACCAGGTGGTCGGCCGGGACTCACGAGCGAGGGCGGGCATCGTCGAAGTCAATTGGACCGAAGTCGACTCGAACTGGCTCCCCTATGTGCGCGTTTCCGATGTCTCGGCCACGATCCAGCAGGCCGAAGCGCTCGGGGGCCGACTCCTGCTGCGAATCGACGACGCTGCAATGCTGATGGACCCGACCGGCGCGGTCGTTGGAATCCAGCGTTACGGGAATGGGAAAGGGGGCCGGTGATGATGAGCGTCATTCGAGTTCTACTCTTGATCGTGATCGCCTTCAGCCTCACCTTCAGCCTGTCGTCCTGCACGGGAGTCCGCGGCGGCACCTACTACCGGGGCGGGTACGGGCCAGGGCCCTACTGGGGCTGGGGCTACGACCGAACCATCATCGTCGATCGGCCCATCACCGAGTACCCGGACATCGACGAGCCCATCGCCGTTCCCATGCCCGAGCCGGTACCTGATTTCGGAATGCCCGATTACGGCGGTGGAATGGACATGGATATGGGCGGGATGGATTACGGCGGCTTCGGAGATTTCTGATCCTGCCCAATTTCCGATGATCGTCATGCGGAGCCGCGGCACGTCTTCGGCAGATCGTAGCGCCCGCGGATATCCCGCAGGCCCTGAAGCGTCTCGTCGAGGGTCTTCGACGCCTCGGCCGCGTTCGCCACGTACTGATCATTCTGGACGATCTTCGGCAGGAGTGAGTTGGCCTTCTTGCGATCCCCGCGATCGGCGTAGCTCATGACCTCGAGCCAGAGACCGGCGAGGGCATGGTCGCGATTGCGCGATTTCATCGCCTGCTTCGAGTAGCCCAGGGCAACATCGTGCTTGCAATCCATCAGAGCCTCCAGCCCCGCGTAGCTGTCGTTGCCAATCTCGCTCTTGATCCGCGCGATCTCCTGATGCTCCTGCTGCGCCCGGCGCCTTGAATCGATTTCCGAGCCCTGGATGGCGCCGACGACCGCACCCGTACTTGCGCCCCAGACGGCTCCCCGGGCGGCGGCCTCGAGCGGGTCCCCGCCGAAGATCACCGCCGTCAACATCCCTCCCACGGCTCCGGC
>CBDUYG010000088.1:0-10050 GCA_965371385.1 uncultured Myxococcales bacterium
CCTGGCGGGTCTCGTCGTCGTGGAGCAGCAGCAGGCCCGAGTAGAAGTCGAGCAGAGCCGTCTCCCGGCCCGTCACGCGTGCGGCGGCGAAGGACTCTCGAGCCGCTGGGTAGTCCTCGAGGTGATAGTGGGCCATGCCGAGATAGAGGTTCACCCCCGAAAGGCTCGGGTCGGCCGAGTGGGCCTGGGCGAGAAGCTCCGCCGCTTCGGGGTAGCGGGCCAGGCGCAGGGCGCACTGGCCGGCCATCAGCCGGCCGCGGGCGTCGTTCGACGCGAGTTCGGGGGCTCGCGTGAGCGCTCTTTCGCAGTCACCGACCGCGACGTCCTGAGCCACCAGCAACTGCTGAAGCTCATCGAGCTCTGCGGCGCCCGCCAACGCCGGCGTCAGGATAAGGAGCACGAGGAGCGAGCAATGTGTCACTCGCAGAAGACAAATCATGAGTACGCTCTCTGTTGGGAAGCGGGGCCGAGCCGGAGCTAACGAGCTCCCCCGCGACGTTGTAGTGCGATCACCACCAATCCCAGGCTCATCAGGAGGGCCGTTCCAGGCTCCGGGATGGGCTGGGCGAAAGCGGCGGTCGCCAGAAAAGGGGCGAGGAGTACGGGAGTTGGATCCTCTCCCGGTACCAGCTCACCCACCACCTCGTATGCAACGCTGACCTGGACCATTCCGTCAACGCCGGGTGTCATGTTGCCCAGGTCGAGGCTCAGGAAGTTGTAGGTGTCGTTGTACTGCGCCACGCCAAAGATGGCGTCGGCGCCGTCGATCGTCGGAGAGTCGTAGAAGACCGAGACCTCCATGCCCGCAAAAATCGGCTCCTGCTGCCAGGTCGCCAGGAAGAGGTTCACGTCGAGGGGAAGGCCCTGGTTCTGCAGCACGGCCAGGTGATCCTCGTTGAGAACGATGTCCCAGGTGGCTTCGAGGGTGTGGTAGGTGCTCGAGCAGGCTTGAGGTCCGGGGTACTCGCAGTAGGCCAGGTCCACCGGCGTGATGAGCAGGAGGAACTCCTCGGGATTCGGGTTGAAGCTCTCGTCGGCCGCGAGCTGCCATTCGGAGCCGGCGAATTGCTTCGTTACCGTGAGGCCGAGCCCCGCCGGATCGGTGAATCCGTAGCTGCCCGGCCCGTCGAAGGGAACGACCTCGGGAGTGGCCCGGGCAGTCCCTGCAAAGATCCCGAGCAGGAGCGACGCGGTGAGCGCGGCCATCACGGTCCTGCGCTGCCGGTCGTGTCTCCACTCATGAGAGCAGCGAGTCGTCGACATTGGTACCTCCCGATCAGCTGGGGTCGGGCGCCTCACCCCCCTCGGTGAGATCGCTCGGGCGACAACTGCCCGATCTGGCCCAGCGCATGATCATGAGTGGTGAGCGAGGCTCGAATGTGGCGAGGACGGCCAGGTATTTTCGTATTTAGAATCGGGCACTTCTGGAAACGCCGGCGGTACCGCCTCTTTTCGCCCGTCGCTGCCGTCTCGTGAGGCCCCTAGTGCACGCGCAGGCGTACCGGGCGGATGATGCTGCGGTGGACTTCGCCGCTGGGCTGCGGCTGGGGGGGAGCGAGGGCTCCCTGCAGATCCAGCCACGCGATCAGGCGCAGGATGTCGGCATCTGTGGCGCGCACGCAGCCGCCCGAGACGGGCTTGCCGAGAACCCGGGGGTCGCCGCCTCCGTGGAGTGCGATCTCGCCCCCATCGGCGAAGGGAATCTTTGCGACCCCCATCGGGGTGTCGAGGGAGGCGTTCTCGGGCCGGGCCCCGGCGCTGCGGGCAGCGCTCCCCGGATGCCAGGCGGGGCGCAGGATCACCCGATGGAGCGGATAGCTCCCGCTCGGAGTCGAACGGGCGGGCGAGCCCAGCGCGATGGAGAACGCGGGGCCCGGCTCGACGGACTTGCCGTCACGCGCCGAGAGCGCGAAGCCCGCGCGATCGAGATCGAGCACGATCGTGGCTGCGCCGTCGCGGCCCTGCGAGGGGCCTGCAACCGTCAGCATGCAGAGCAGGCCGAAGCAGGCGAACGCTGCCACCAAGGCCACCCGGGTCATCGATCCTTCTCCTGCTCGAGCTTCCTCCCCGCGAGAGTCGGAGCCTGCGCGCGCGTCGCGTCTCGCGGTGGCGCCTCGTCGCAGAGAATTTCGACCGTGAGTCGAATCAGGTCGCGGTCCGTGGGAAGCTCTGCGAGCCCGCGAGCGAGGAGCGCAAGGGCTTCGCCACGCCGGCCCTGGTCACGCAGGATCAGGGCCGCACCCCGATAGGCGCGCGCTCCCGCGCTTTGAAGCGCGGGGGTACGCAGGGCGCCGGTCCGCGTGCCGGGGGATGGCTGATTTGAATCGCGGTCGACCATTCCTGCGGGCTGGTTCGGGATCACGGATCGATAGAGGTCGAGCGCGTGATCCAGTTCGCCCGAGCTGCGATGACGACCTGCGAGGGCGAGTGTCGCCTCCGCCCGAATCCGATCGGCGCGCTCGACCTCGCAGGATGCATCTCCCAGGCGCTCTGAAAGAGCGACTGCGCGCGCCGCATCCGAGCGGGACAACGCGGCCTCGGCCGCCAACGCGAGCGACTCACAGCGGTCGCGTCGGGCGCGCATGCTCCATCCACCCTCGACCGCGATCTCGTATCGATCGAAGAGCGCAAGCGCCGCCTCGGGATCGCGCCGCCCGAGCTCGACTCGCGCGGCCCCGAGGAGAGCCCGGTCGTTCGCTTCGTCCTTCGCGAGAATGGACGCGAAGCCCCTCTCTGCCTCGACCCAATCAGCGCGGGCGAGCGCTAGCTCGGCAGCGTCGAGGGCGCCCCGGGTGGACGCCTCGGACCCCGAATTCCAGTTCGCACAGGCGGGAGTCAGGAACACCAGGGCGAGCGTCGTCGCGAGCTTCATTTCGATCCTGCCCACCATCACCCCGGTTGAAAGAGTCACTTCATGCTCATCGCACGCGCGGGAGCGCGAATGAAGAGAAACACGCACGATCTCCCGAGGCGAGCCGGTGTGCGAAGCAAAGACAGGTCACGTGAAGCGAGCCAGCGCGACCGGGCCGGGAAGGCGGGCTGGTCCGTGGTCGACTCCGCTCCGAGGGCCCCGAAACAGCAGCACTCTAGCCGCCCTTGCGACGAGCTTCACGAATAATGCGGGCTAGTGTTTCCTTCGCCAGCTCCCGATGTTTCAGCCCCGACATACCCCGGTGCCATCAAGCCGGCTGGTGGGCGCGTCATCGACGTGAGAAGGCCGTCTCGTGGGGGGACGAATGGGGGGGTGGATGGATCGAGTCGCCGAGTGGATCGAAGTCTTCGACTCCTTTGTCTGGGGGCTCCCGCTCATCGCCGTGCTGGTTGGAACCGGGCTCTTCCTGACCACGCGTCTGGGCCTCATCCAGCTGCGCGGTTTTCGGCACGGCGTCGCGGTGGTTCGAGGACGCTTCGACGATCCGAGCGATCCCGGAGAGATCAGTCACTTCCGGGCCCTCACCATCGCGCTATCCGCGACCATTGGCACGGGGAACATCATCGGGGTCGCGGCCGCGATCCTGCTCGGTGGACCGGGCGCCGTCTTCTGGATGTGGATCACGGCCTTCGTCGGAATGGCGACGAAGTTCGCGAGCTGCACCCTCGCGGTTCACTATCGGCGCATCGACGAACACGGCGAGGCCCACGGCGGCCCGATGTACTTCATCGAGCTGGGGATGGGGCCGCGATTCAAGTGGCTCGCCGTGCTCTTCGCCGGGTTCACGGCGCTCGCATCCTTCGGGATCGGCAATATGTTCCAGGCCAGCAACGTCGCGAGCGCCGTCTCGTCCTTGATGACCGGGGACAACACCGACTCCATTTCCCTGCGACTGACTGTGGGCTGCGTGATGGCCGTCTTCGTCGGCGTCACGATCATCGGCGGCGTGAAGCGGATTGCCGCGGTGGCGAGCCGACTCGTCCCGCTGATGGTCGTCGTCTACTTCGGCGCCGGTCTACTCATCCTCATCACGAACGCCGCTTCGATTCCCGGCGCGCTGGGACAGATATTCCATTCGGCCTTCAGCGCACCGGAGTCGGTCGCGGGAGGGCTGCTCGGAGGTGTGATTCGTCAGGGAGTCGCGCGCGGTCTCTTCTCGAACGAGGCCGGGCTCGGGAGCGCAGCCATGGCCCACGGCGCGGCCCGGACCCGCGAGCCCGTACGCGAGGGGCTGGTCGCCATGCTCGGCCCCTTCATCGATACGATCGTCGTGTGCACCATCACGGCGCTGGTCATCATCGTGACGGGCGCCCACGAGAGCGTCAGCGACAAGGGGATTCTCACCGCCGCTGCCTTCGACGCGGGCCTGCCCGGGTTCGGCAAGGTCGTCAAAGTGAGCGTCATCTTCTTCGCCTTTTCGACCCTCGTCTCCTGGTCCTATTACGGGGACCGCGCGGTCGACTATCTCTTCGGTCCGCGCGCGGTCCTGCCCTATCGCCTGATCTATGTCGGTTTCATCCTGATCGGGAGTGTCGTTACACTCGACGCCGTGATCAACTTCTGTGACGCGATGAACGGTCTGATGGCGCTCCCCAACCTGGTGGCACTGCTCGCCCTCTCACCCGTCGTGGCCGGGCTCACGCGAGACTATCTCGCACGCATGAAGGAGTCCGGCGCTGCACCGAGGCCGCAATGAGGCGGCTGCTAACGACTGCCCTGGTCCTCGCGGTTCTGATCCTCATCGCGGACCTCCTGATCGGTCTCGGCCTCGATTCGGACGGTCTCGACGACGGCCGGGTTTCCCCCCCGCCGCGCAGCAGCCGACAGGTTCGGGAGGAGCTTTCCAGCGCGACGGAAACGCGGGCAGAGCGGAGCATTCTGCTGATCGGCGACTCCGTCCTGGCCGGAGACGTCCTTGCGAATCGGGACGAGCGCTGGAGACGAGAGCGCGTCCTCGATCATCTGCGACGTGAGCGGAGTGCGCAGAGCCGCGTCTCCTTCTTCCAGATCGCGGCGAATGCCCTGCTTCCCACGGATCTTGAACGCATCGTCGGCGAGCTTAGGTTCCTCGATCCCGAGGCGCGCGTCGAGCTGCTCGTCGAGCTGAATCCCCGCTACTGGTCGCCCCTCTATCGCGAGTCGCGGGCCTGCACCCAGGAGTTCTTCTGCACGCTCCCGGGCCTCAGCCCGGATTCGGGGGGCACGAACGCGAGCCTTCAGCGCTGGATGGATCGGCTGCGCGCCCATACGCCGGTTCGCCGTCATCGGGACGACCTCGAGCGGGGCGATCGGGCACTCGAATCGTTCGAGTTGGAGGGTTCGCCTCGGCGCGACGGGAAGAACGATCCCATCCTGTCCCTGGCTCGGGTTCGCAGTCATTACCGGCTCGACGTCTCGAAGCCATCCGCGCAGGTCGAGGCTCTCGATCGCGTGCTCCGTGCCCTGGCGGAGGACGGACGCAAGGCGCTCTTCTTCGCGACCCCTCTGCGTGATGATTTCATGGATCCGATTCTCCCTCCCCAGGCTCTCTCGAACCAGTACGGTCTGATGGCGAAGAGGATCCACGACGAAGGCGGAGCCGGAGCGCGCTTCGTCTCCCTCGACCATCCCCTCTTCCAATCCCAGCTCTTCGTGGACCACGTTCACCTCACGCCGAAAGGCAACCGGCTCCTGGCTTTGAATCTGCTCGCAGAGATGGGTGTCGGGCTCGTGCGTGCCCCGGCGCAGAGCGAGCTCGCCTACGACCACGGGATCGATCGGACCCTGATCACGAGTGCGGATCTCGGCAGGGTCAACGGCCCGCCCTGGTCGGCGCGTTTCGAGCATTCGCCGGACGTCGTCTACGCCGCCGCTCATCGGCGCCTGATCATCGTGGACACCGAGAGTCATTCCCTTCGGCAGCTCCGCCGGGGGCTGCGTTCGGTCGAGCCCTGGATCGGGTCGCCCGGAAGGGCGGGACGTCGTGACGGCCCCTTCGAGCGGGCTCTATTCGACCGGCCTCGCAGCCCGGTGGCCGTGGGCCGGCGGATCTACCTCATCGATGGTGGTGAGGGTGGCGGTGGTGACGGCGCACGCATTCGCGAGATTGCGGGGAGCCGGGTGCGAACGCTCGAGCTCATTCTCCCGGCTCGGTGGACCTCCCTCGCGAGCGATGGCCGGGTTCTCTTCGCCCTCGATCCGGAGCAGGGCGTCTTTCGCATTGAAAAGGGCAGGGCGAATCGGGTGCTGGCTCCACCCGACGACGGAACGCTCATCGAGCACATCGCCGTCTCGCAGGACGGACGGATTTTCGTCGCGGATCGCCGGCGAATCCTTCACGGAAGTCTCCCAGCGGTGGGAGAGCTCGAATTCAGCAAACTTTCCGAGCTGGTCGGCACCGGTGGCCTCGGCAATCTTCCCCCCCAGCACGAGCGCTTTCCGATGCCTCTCGATCAGGTTGCATTCGAGCGCATCGGGGCGCTGATCTGGGTCGAGCGTTACGGGGGGCTGCTGGTCGCAGACGAGGTGGATCTCTCGTCGCCCGAGTGGAAGAGCCCGGCTTCCGAGCGCGCGCATCTGCGCTTCATCGATCCTGCGAGGCGGCAGCTCCTGCCCTGGCTCAAGCCCTACGTGAACGGCAACGCCTACTTCCCCGAGCGCCATCTCGCCCGCGCCCGTGCCTCGGCGTTTCACGTTTCCTCACTCGCCCTCGACCCGACGACGTGCGACCTCTACCTGCTCGAACGCGAGCGATCCCGACTGACCCGCATCGGGGATGGCCTCTATGGTGCCGCTCGGGTCTCGGACACGGTGGCGAGCGCCATCAGCCCCTTCGGCCGCAGGATGAGCCGTGAGATCATTGCGACGTATCGACCCCAGCGCTTTCGCGCAATGCGTGCGCGTCGCGAGGGTCTTCGGGGTAGCTTGATCGGACTCCATGCCGGCTCGTCGATGATCGTGTCGGCGGACCAGCACGGTTACTACTCCCTGGTGCGCGCTCTGGAGCTCGAGCTCTCACGCCAGCTCGGCCTCACCGAACGCCTCCAGATCGATGTGATTCCCCTGGCCCAACCGAACGTGGGTGTGCGGCGGGCCGGCGAGATCGCCACCAGCTTCTTGCTGGGTCACTTCGTTCCCGACTTCGTGTTGATCGATGCCAATCAGCTCACCAAGGAGATGAGCGCCGAACTCGCCAGTGGCGAGGCGCTCGGCTCCCTCACCCAGATCTCACAGATCGCGAGCGAGCGAGATGTCGAGGTCATCGTCATCGACACGTCGACCCTCGGGGCCCGAGGGCGAGACGGAGTACTGCCCCGCGCACCCGTTTTCCAGGCATTCTTTGCCGAGCTGCGGCGCGCGGGCCTCGGCACGGTCGATCCCACCCCGATGCTCGTGTCCGCCCACCTCGAGGTCTCGCCCTGGGGCAACATCCCTCATCGCGAGAATCAGCACCACGGTTCACCCCAGGCGATTGACGCGACGGCGCAGCACATCGCTGCTCTGCTCGCGCCGAGGCTCGCACAGCACTTCGACGAATTCGGGCAACGGACACGGCGGGCCCCCAAGGCGCTCGATTCCCGGGGTCGGCGGGATCTCCAGCATGCGCTCGCATCCCGGCTGTCCGAGCCGCGGGAGACGCCCCTGCTGATCCCGAATCGCGCCGCCCACGTCATGTTGAGGGAGAGAACTCTCGACGTCCTGGTGGACGTGGGGCGCGTGGACGAGCTGGGGCTCGACCTGCCGGGCTCGTCCCGGGGCGTCGCATCCGTGATTCATACCTATGTCATGAACGATGTACGGGGGCAGATTGCGGACGAGCTGCGAGTGCGCTTCGTGCGCTTCAAGAGCTATGACGAGTATGGCCTGGGCGCCCTCGACGGGGCGGAGGTGCTCTTCGAGGTCGAGCTCGATACCGAGACGATCGGAGAGTACCTGTCGCGCCGCACTGATCCCGAGTGAAACGAGATCTGCGCATTGATGAGGGTAAAGCTGCGCCGTTCTCGCTGGTCACCCCAGCGAGAGGGGAGCCGGGCCGGGGACCGGCAAGGAGCAGGATCAATCCGTCCGGGCTACCCTGGGTGTCCGCCGACGATGGTGTCGATTGGGAGTTCGACCATGGCGAGAGCGCTGCTCTTTGTGCCGCACTTCTGGGATCCGATCTGCTGCCCTCTCGGCATCTCCTCGCTCAAGGCCTACGCCGAAGCGGCGGGACATCAGGTCGATCTCTTCGACATGAATACGGTTCAGCGGGTCTTTTCGGCCCAGCGGGATTACTTCGACGAAGGCAAGCGCCAGTTTCCTCGCTGGAAGGACTGGTTCATCGAGCGCAACGCGGCCGAAGCCCTGGCGCTGCACCAGATCATCTACCTCTTCGGGCGGGATCGCCCCGACTATCCGGAGCTCGTGGCGGAGGTCCTGAACCTCGACCAGCGACCCCATGATGAATTCATGGACGTCTTAGAGGTGAAGCGTTTCGACGCGATCTTCGACAAGCTCTACGCGACCGTCGGAAGGATCGTCGATGATCTCCTCGATCGCTCTCAGCCGGATGTCGTGGGGTGCACAGTCCTGAACCCGACATGGCCCGCGTCTTTGTTCATCATGCGCCGGGCAAAGGAGCGTATGCCCCAGGTTCGAACCGTCGTGGGTGGGCCGGGGCCACTCATGGGGATCGCGGCGAACGAGGAAGAGGTGCGCGAGTTCTTCGATTCTCACGACTTCCTGGACTACTACGTCATTGGCGAAGGAGAGGTCCCCTTCGTGAACATCCTCGAGAATCCAGATCTTCCCCGCGGCATCATCGATCCCCAGAAGGGGCTGGATGTCGATGCGGCGAAGGCCAACTCGCTCGATTTGAAGGAGCTGCCGGTACCCGATTACCGTGATCTCGACATCAACCGATACCTTCTGCTCTCCTCGTCGAGCTCGCGCGGGTGCCCCTTCGAGTGCTCCTTCTGCGCGGAGACGGTCTTCTGGAAGGGCTTTCGGATGCGCCCTCGCGATCTCGTATACGACCAGCTGGACCAGCTCGGGCAGCGGCACAACCGCTCGTCCTTCTTCATCTGCGACTCCCTCTCGAATCATGTGATCGGTCCCCTCTCCTCGTCGATCGCCGAGAACGGCCGTCCCTACAAGCTCGACTGCTACCTGCGCGCCGACGCGATCTGCACCGACGAGAAGCGCACGAAGGAGTGGCGAAAGGGCGGCCTCTTCCGCGCTCGCATGGGGATGGAGTCGGGGAGCCAGCGCATCCTCGATGCGATGGTGAAGAAGACCAACCCCGAGAACATGGCCAAGAGTCTGCGCGCCCTCGCGAACGCGGGAGTCATGACGAGCACCCTCTGGATCATCTACTTCCCGGGAGAGACCGAAGAGGAGTTCAAGGAGACCCTGCGCTTCATTCGCGAGAACTCGAATTACATCTATCAGGCCGACGCCCAGGTCTTCCAATATCATCCCGAGGGACTGGCCCACTCGGAGGACATCGAAGACGAGCAGGGGTCGAAGCTGCGTTTTTCGGACGGGCTGAACGAGGTCCTCTCCATCACCCCCCACGTGACCAGCCATGGGTTCTCGGCCGAGGTGGCTTTCGATCGGCTTCGGCGTTACGTCGAGACGATGCGCGAGATCGAGGTCCCCAACCCCTATGGCATCGGCGACTGGGTCGCGGCCCAGAATCGCTGGAAGGGGATGGGAATGGACTCGGGCTGGAGCCCCTTCGAGAGCATCAAACCAATGGTCCAGGAAGGAGGCCCGGAATCGGGTCACTCGAGGCCGCAAAGGGAATCCGAAGGATTCCCGGGTTAGGCGCGTGAGAGCGAGTCACCCAGGTCCTTCCATGCCGCGTACCTCCAGCGATCAACCCGAAGCCCACTACGACAACGTCACCCTGGCCTGGCGCCATCTGCTGGGGGAGAGCTTTCACTATGGCTACTTCAGCTCGCCCGGGCTGGAGCTGGATGCGGCGACCGTGGAGCTCACGCGCCTGATGGCCCGGCGCGGCGACCTGAACGCGGAGCATCGCGTTCTGGACATCGGCTGCGGGATTGGCGAACCGGCGATGTTCCTGGCGCGGAACGTCGGGTGCCACGTCACCGGCATCTCGACCAGCGAAGTGGGGATCGAGGTCGCCGGGGAGC
>CBDUYG010000089.1:0-10030 GCA_965371385.1 uncultured Myxococcales bacterium
GGTTCCGGCTGTGCCGCGCCCGTCGCCGTAGCGGATGAGGCGCATCCCCTGCTCGTCCTCGGTCACCATCACGATGTCGGTGATCTGCTCCCGATACATCAACAGCTTGTGATAGCGGGCTTCGTAGATGCTGCGGAAGAGATCCGTGGGGAGGAGCACGAAGGCCACGATGAGGGTCACGAGCGCCACTCCGGCGGCCGGTAGGATGCGCTCCGGAGCCGCGCGATAGACCAGCACGCTGCCCAGGACGAGGGTCACGACGATCAGGGTCACGAAGCTTCCGCGCAGGCCCAGAGTCGGGAGCATGATGAAGCCGACCACCACCGCGCCGAAGATCGCTCCGATCGTATTGATCGTGTACGCCATCGCGACCCGGCGGCCGACGTGATCGACGGTTTCGACGACGGAGCGGGCCACCAGGGGAAAGGTGGAGCCGAAGAGCAGCGTGGTGGGGAGCATGGCCACGATGGCGATCCCGAAGATCATGGCGATCGCCCGGGCCCAGGAGCCGATGCCGCCGAGTGCCTGGGTGACGGCCGGAATCCAGTCGAGGAAGTTCATGTAGAGCAGGAGCGAGATCACGACGCTCACGCCGATCGCCAGCTCGATGATGCCAAAGGCGAGGAGCGGCCGGCGCGCGCGGTCGGCAAAGCGGGAGCTGATCGCGCTGCCGGCGCCGATCCCGAAGAGGAAGACCGCAAGCATCGACGTGTATGCGTAGGTCGAGTTGTGGGTGAACTGCTCGAGGGCCCGGGTCCAGAGGACCTCCAGCCCTAGGGCCGTGAAGCCCGATATCCCGAAGCCAATGGCGGCAAGGCCTACCTTGTGATCGCCCGCCACCTCGACGATGGAGACGATGGATTCGTCGGCGGAAGCTCCACTACCCACTTCCCGGCTTCGGCTGACGAGCACCGCGGTGAGACCCACGCTCAGATTCAGGATGGCGGCGGTAATGCTGCTGCCCGTCAGGCCGAGCATCGGAATCAAGAAGAAGCCGGCCCCAACGCAGCCGACGACCGCTCCCAGGGAATTGGCGGCGTAGAGACCGCCGGCGCCCTCGGCCACCTCGTCGCCGCTCTTCACCGTCGCGCGGCTGAGCAGGGGAAGGGTCGTGCCCATGAGGGTGCAGGGAATCAAGAGCACCGCGGCCGCGAGGCCGAAGCGACCCGCGCTGTACGCGATGCCGCTGCCACCGAGGGCGGAGTGCATCCAGATCTCGACGGGGCCCAGATTGAAGAGGATGGGCGCCACGGCGAGTCCCGCGAGCCCGACACCGATCTCTGCCAGCCCGAAGAAGAGCAGCGGGCGCTCGAGTCGATCGGCGAAGCGCCCCGCGATCGCCGCGCCGAGGGCGAGGCCGGCCATGTAGGCACAGAGCACGGTCGTCACCGCGTAGACGGTGACGGAGAGGGTGAGCGAGAGAACCCGCATCCAGACGACCTCGTAAGTGAGACCGCAGGCGCCGGAAGCAAAAAAGATTGTCAGTAACCACTTTCGAGGCATGGCTCGCGAGTTTCGCACTCCGGGGGAATCGAGGTCAAGGGAGATGGCCAATCTGATCTGAAAATGCCTTCATTTTCAGATGGTTCGGGCCGTTGCAGGGCGTCGCCTCTGTGCAGGTCGAGGGCTTATCCCGACGATTCTCCAGCTTCATTCTCGAGACTTGCGTGGGACCGGCCAACGGGCGGGCCGGACGCATGGAAAGCACTATGAATCGATCGAAACCTGAAGCGCAGACTCGTCCCAGCTCGCCACCCGATCCTGGAGCCGCACGCGATCCCAGGCGAATTCGCCGAGCAGGGCACCCGGCGTGACCGGCTCGGGTGCCCCGAGCAGGTCCGCAGCGAACGCCAACACCCCGCACAGCTCCTCGGCGCTGTAGGATCGCCGCAGCTGCGAGACGCCGACCGACCCATGGAGCTTGGCGAGCTTGTCCCCGCTGCGTTCGAGGAGCAGGAAGTGGTGATGATAGACCGGCTCGGGGAGCCCCAGCAGCTCGCGCAGCTTCGCCTGGGTGGCGCTGCTCGCCGCCAGATCGCGGCCGCGGACGATCCGCGTCACGCCGCTCTCGGCATCATCGACCACACTCGCGAGGTGGTATGCGATGGCACCGTCGCGCCGCCGGACGACGGGATCACCGAAGGCCAGAGCGGGATCCTGGCTGAGATCGAGACCCCCCTCGTCGATCGGCGCGACGACTCCGTGCGGGATCCGGGCTCGCAGGGGCTGGTCGGAGGCCCGCCAACCCCCTTCGGAGCGCGGGGGCAGAGTGCGCTCGCGGCAGATGTTCGGATAGCGATAGCCTCCATCGGGCGAGCGCTCCCCGGAACGACGGATCTGCGATCGACTGCAGTGGCAGGGATAGAGAACACCCATCTCCTCCAGCCGATCGAGCGCCGCTTCGTGGGACGCGCGCGCGGCTCTCTGCTCCCTGGTTGCATCCCACTCGAGCCCCAGCCAGGCGAGATCCTCCCGCATGGCGCGGCCGAGCTCGGGGCGGCAGCGCTGGGGATCGAGATCCTCCAGGCGAAGCTCTACCCGTGCACCCCGAGAGCGTGCGTCGAGCCAGCACAGGAGGGCCGCGAGCAGAGTGCCGGGATGAGCGGGGCCGGTCGTCGAAGGGGCGTAGCGTCCGATCTCCTGGGCCTTTGACTACGTCCTCGACTGCACCCTCGACTGCACCTCCCGGCCGCCACCCCATCTCCGACACATCCCGCCTGCAGGGATCGGCCGGAGAGGATCGGGCACTGCTACTCTCGTCGAGTCTGCCGGATTCGCGCTCTCAATCCCATCGTCTCACAGAACGAAACATCGGATCCCAGTTGAATCTCGTCGATGCCGCCTGGCGGGCGGCCTACAACGTGGCCTATTGGGCCCTGCGCGGATGGTGGTTCGTTCGCCGTCCAGACTCGTACGGGGCCTTCGTCTTCCTGTGGCGTGGAGACGAGATCCTGCTCATCCGGAACTCGTACCGAAGCGGGTACACGGTGCCGAGCGGCAACCTCAACCGAGGAGAGACACCGCGGCAAGCGGCCCGGCGCGAGCTCGCCGAGGAGGTCGGTCTCGAGGTCCGCGAGGGCGAGCTCGAGTACGCCGGCGAGGCCCACCTCGACTTCGAACACAAGCGGGATCATTCGAGCTTCTTCGAGCTCCAGCGAGAGCTCGGCAGCCCGATCGAACTGCAAATCGACCGCCGCGAGGTGGTCTGGGCAGAGTTTTGCCCCGTGGGGCGGCTGTCGGAGCTCGATATCAGTCCCCACGTAACTGCCTACCTGGCCGGACGAAAGGGCTGAGGAGGGGGAGTGCTGGGAGTGCCCTGTATTGCGTTTCGCAGCATTTCGTGCATTCTCGTATCAGGAGGGCGCACGACGCGTCCGCATGTCCATCCAAGGGGGGTTCAGAAGCAATGTCGGATTCCACGGAAGTTCTGGTCGTGGCCTCGAAGGTCAAGAACTACATCAAGGATAAAGGCGACATGAAGACGTCCGCCTCGGTGCTCGCCGCGCTTTCGGATCGTATCCGCAGCATGTGCGACGAGGCGGTCGAGAGCGCCCGCAGTGATGGGCGCAAGACCGTGCTCGATCGGGATTTCGCCTGACTCGCCGACGCGAGTCGGCCGTCACGTGATCCGCCCCGTACCGGGCCATTTTCCGGTGCGGGGTGGGTCGACCCCGGCGCGCAGCTGCATCTATCCCGCGACACACCAGCGAAGCGCCGCCTCGAGTTCCCCGGCGCGAAACTCGTAGCCGAGCTCCAGCGCCCGGCGCGGCCGGACCTTCTGTCCCGGTGAGAGCGCATCCGCACCCTCACCCAGGGCGAGGCGCAGCAGTCCCAGAGGCACGGGCAGCACCGCGGGTCTCCCGAGTACCCGCCCCAGGGTCCCGGCAAACTCCCCCATCGTCACCGCTTCGGGTGCCACCGCGTTGATCGGTCCCTCGGGCCCTGTGCGAGGCGCGTCACTCCCCTCCCGTGCCGTCCCCATCGCGAGCAAGGCGATTCCCACCGCGTCTTCGATATGGATCCACGGGAAGTAGTTCTGCGGCGGTCCGATCGGTCCTCCAGCTCCCAGCCGAAACGCTGGAAGCATCTTGTCGAGCGCTCCTCCCGCTTCGCTGAGAATCACGCCGAGACGCAGAGCGATCACTCGCGTACCCGGGCGACGGACCGAGAACGCGGCCGCCTCCCAATCCTGGCAGAGCTGCGCGAGAAAGCCTTCGCCCGGCGGCGAATCCTCGACCAGCTCCTCCTCGCCTCGAAAGCCGTAGTAGCCCACGGCCGAAGCGCAGACGAAGAACTCGGGAGGGGCTGCTGCCCGCATGATCGTCGACGCCAGGAGCCAGGTGCTCTCGAGGCGGCTCGCGACGAGCCGGCTCTTGCGGGCGGATGTCCATCGGCCTCCTGCGATCGACTCACCGGCGAGATGGACGATCCCATCGATCCCCGAGATCTCGTCCAGCCAGGGGCCAGGACGTGCGGGGTCTCCCTGAAGCCAATGGACCCCTTCCAGCTTCGTACGCCGGTGGCTCGATTCCGGACTCGAACGGGAGAGCGCGAGCACGTCGTGACCGTCCGCCAGCAGCCGAGCGGCGATCGCTCTTCCCAATAGTCCCGTGGCTCCCGTCACCAGCACTCGCAAGTGCGACCCTCCTCGAACCCCGATCGGAGCCGGCCTCAGCCTTTCTCGTCGGGCAGGCGGACATCCACCTCGTCGTTGGGGTAGCTGGGGTCGAAGGCCAGCGCGAGGAGATGGCGAGCGACGAACTCCGAGGTATTGAAGGAATCAGCCTCCTTTGCCTCGATGAATCTCTCCACGGACGGAAAATCATCGGCACTGCTCGAGCGGATCAGCGCCTGCATGTCGGTGTCGACGATTCCCGGTGCCACCGCATGGGCGCGCAGGCCTGCATCGGCCTCTTCGAGGGCGACGCATTGGGTGAGGAGCGCGACGCCGGCCTTGCCCGCGCAATAGGCGCTCCAGCCCGCGTAGCCCCCCCAGGCTGCGCCCGAGGATATGTTGATCAGGACGCCGCCGCCTTCGCGTCCGCGAACGTGGTGCACATAGGCCCGAGTACCGAGGAATACGCCACTCAGGTTGATATCGATATGGTCTCGGAATTCATCTGCCGTGATGTCGCGCAGGGGCTTGATCGGGGCGAGCACGCCGGCGTTGTTGATCCAGAGATCGATTGCTCCGAAGCGCTCTGCCACGTCCGTCGCGAACACCGCGATCGACGCCTCATCCCGCACGTCGACCTCGCGCGCGAGCACTGCCGGCCCGTCGGCCAGGGCCGGCTTCGTGCGGGAGCAGAGCCCGAGCTGCACGCCACAGCCGGCGAACACCTCGGCCATCCCCGCGCCGAGCCCACGGCTCGCCCCAGTGATCACCGCGGTACGTCCCTCGAGATTCAGCTCCTGCACTGCTCTGTCGCTCCTTGCGCTCTCATGATCCGGCCGGATCCGGCGACGCCATCAGCCTCGCCAGGTCGGAGCCCGCCGGGCTCTGGAAGATCCGCAGCCCGAACTCCGGCGCGATCGCGAGCAGGTGATCGAAGATGTCGGACTGGATCCCCTCGTAGTTCGCCCACGCGATGTCGTTCGTGAAGCAGTAGATCTCGATCGGCAGGCCGTTCGGGGTCGGGCCGAGCTGGCGCACGATGAGCGTGCGGTCCTTGTGAATCTTCGGATTCGCCTGGAGATAGGCAAGCACGTACGCGCGAAAGGTCCCGACATTGGTGAGGCGGCGGATGTCCGCGTTGATGCCGGAGTCGCGGCCTTCCCCGGCGTTGTACTCGGATATCTCCCCTCGCTTGCGCGCGATGTAGTCGGAGAGCAGCCCGAAGCGCTCGAAGCGCTCGACCTCGTTCTCGTCCAGGAAGCGAATGCTCGTGACGTCGATCGAGAGCGAGCGCTTGATGCGCCGGGAATTCGACTCCGACATCCCGCGCCAGTTCTTGAACGAGCCCGTGATGAAGGCATGGGTGGGAACGGTGGTGATCGTCTTGTCCCAGTTCTGGACCTTCACCGCGTGGAGCGCAACGTCGATCACGTCGCCGTCCGCCCCGTACTGGGGCATCTCCACCCAGTCCCCGACGTGGATCATGTCGTTGCTGGTGATCTGGAGGCTCGCGACCAGGGAGAGCAGGGTGTCCTTGAAAATCAAGAGCAATACGGCCGTCATGGCGCCCAGGCCGCTCAGGAAGATCCAGGGCGAGCGATCCATCAGCACCGCCAGGGCGAAGAGCAGGGTCATGAGGTAGACGAGGATGCGAACGAAGCTCAGGTAGCCCTTGATGGGGCGGTGCCCGATCTCGGGCAGCTGGGTATAGATCCCATTGGCGGCCTCCAGGAAGGCACTGAAGGAGGAGGCGGAAACGATCAGGAAGAGCGCCATCGCGACGCGCTGGAGCCCGGCCTCGACGGCGTCCGAGACCCCGAGCGTGTGGACACCAAAATAGGCGACGAGGATCGGCACCAGATGCGCGATCCGGAGGAAGAAGGACGCCGTGACGAGCTCATCGTCCCAGCGGTTCTGGCTGGTCCTCACCAGCTTGCGAGCGCCGCGCACGAAGACCTGGCGCGCCAGCCAATCGACGAAGAAGCAGATGACGAGCAGCAGGCCGACCTTCAGCGCCTGCCCGGCAATCGGGTGATCGATCAGCTCCGACCAGATCTGGGATGGTTCCACCGAACGCTACCTCGCCGGGATCGAAGCTCGGGCCACTGCGCCGGCCCGAACCCAGGAGACCATCCCGAGGGCCCCGTCCTCCCGAACGCCAGAAGGAGTGCCGGGAGTGTAACGCCCGGCCCGGGTTCCGGGGCGCCCGTGACGCGCTTTCGGCCTCGTCCCTATACTGCGGCCCCTATACTGCGGCCCTTAATACTGCGCGAGCCGCAGAACACCGGAGCAGGGACGACGCAACGCGATGGAGCTCGACCACATCCTCATCAAGGGCGCCCGGGAGCACAACCTCAAGTCGATCGAGGTCAAGATCCCGAAGAAGAAGCTCGTCGTGATGACGGGAGTGTCCGGCTCGGGCAAATCCTCCCTGGCGTTCGATACGCTCTATGCCGAGGGACAGCGGCGCTACGTCGAATCTCTCTCCGCCTATGCGCGCCAGTTCCTCGGCCAGATGGAGAAGCCGGCCTACGACACGATACGCGGCCTCTCGCCGACCATCTCGATCGAGCAGAAGACGACGGGCAGCAACCCCCGCTCCACCGTCGGCACCATCACCGAGATCTCCGATTACCTGCGCGTCCTCTACGCCCGGGTCGGAACCCAGCACTGTCACCTCTGCGGCCGGACGGTCGAGAGCCAGACCGCCCAGCAGATCGCGAAGGAGCTCCTCACCTCGGCGCCGGGTGTCAGAGTCGTGCTACTCGCCCCCTTGCTGGTGAACCGGAAGGGCGAACACCGGGAGCTGCTGGCGGACATCCGGCACGCGGGCTTCCTGCGCGTGCGCGTGAACGGCGAGATGAAGCTCAGCGAGGACCTCGAATCCCTCGACAAGCGCCGCAAGCACAACCTCGAGGTCGTAATCGATCGCCTGACCCTCGACGCGAAGAACCGCTCGCGCCTGAACGAGTCGGTCGAGAAGGCGCTGGAGGTCGGCCAGGGAATCCTGAGCGCCGTCACGGGCCAGGGCCGGGACTCGAGCGAACGGAGCTTCTCGGAGAACGCTGCATGTCCCGACTGCGGCGTCAGCTTCCCCGAGCTCACCCCCCAGGCATTCTCCTTCAATAGCCCCCAGGGGATGTGTGACGACTGCAACGGGCTCGGGGTCCGGGTCGAGATCGATCCCGATCTGGTCGTGCCCGATTCTGGCCTCAGTATCGATGAAGGCGCGGTCAAGCCCTGGGGCACCGGAGTGAGCGAGAAGACGGGCTGGAGCACGGGCTTTCGCGCCCAGGTGGTGGATCAGCTCGGCGTCGATCCCCACATCCCCTGGCACGAGATCCCCGCTCGCCAGCGCGACGCTCTGCTCTACGGCGCCGGCGAGAAGCGCTTCCAGCTCGAGTGGAAGGGCAAGACGGGGCGCGCGAGCTTCGACTCGCTCTGGGAGGGGGCGATCCCCCGGCTGATGCGCCGCTTCAAGGAGGCAAAATCCGAGCGCTCCAAGCGCTGGTACAGCCAGTTCCTCGCGAATACTCGCTGCTCGACGTGCCAGGGCTCGCGCCTGCGGGCCGAGAGCAGCGCGGTGAAGGTCGGCCGCAAGAGCATCGTCGAGGTCGGCGCCTTTACGGTGGACGACGCCCGGGACTTCTTCGCGAGCCTGCCCCTGCGCGGGGCGAAGAAGAAGATCGCGACCGAGGTGCTCAAGGAGATTCGCTCGCGCCTCGAGTTCCTCTCCGCGGTGGGCTTGGGCTACCTATCCCTCGATCGGGCCGGCCCCTCCCTCTCGGGCGGCGAGGCCCAACGGATCCGCCTCGCGAGCCAGGTGGGCTCGGACCTCACGGGGGTGATCTATATCCTCGACGAGCCGTCGATCGGCCTGCACCAGCGCGACAACAAGCGTCTGCTCGAGACGCTGCTGCGCATGCGCGACATCGGCAACACCGTCGTGGTCGTCGAGCACGACGAGGAGACGATCCGCTCGGCCGATACCGTGATCGACTTCGGACCCGGTGCGGGCATCGCGGGCGGCGAGATCGTCTTCTCGGGAACGCCCGAGAGGCTCGAGCGCTGCCGCGCCTCGATCACGGGGGCCTATCTCTCCGGTCGGCGGCGGATCGATATCCCGGAGTCACGCCGTAATGCGACGGGGAGCCTCAAGATCCTGGGAGCCCGCGCGAACAACCTGCAATCCCTCGACGTCGAGCTGCCGCTGGGTGTCCTGACCGCGGTAACGGGCGTTTCGGGCGCCGGCAAGTCGACCCTCGTGAACGACATCCTGCATCCCGCTCTGATGCGACGCTATCACGGCTCGACCCGGAAGCCGGGCGAACACCGCGACCTGCTCGGCGCCGAACAGCTCGACAAGGTGATCGATATCGATCAGCGTCCGATCGGCCGCACACCGCGCAGCAATCCCGCGACCTACATCAAGGTCTTCGACGAGATCCGCCGCTTCTTCGCCCAGCTGCCCGAGTCGCGCATCCACGGTTACAAGCCCGGACGCTTCTCCTTCAACGTCAAGGGCGGCCGCTGCGAGGCGTGCGAAGGCGACGGTGTCCGGAAGATCGAGATGCACTTCCTCGCCGATGTATTCGTTCGCTGCGAGGAATGCCGGGGCAGACGATTCAACGAGGCGACGTTGCGGGTGCAGTATCGCGGGCAGAACATCGCCGATGTTCTCGACCTCACGGTGCGGGAGGCGATGGACCACTTTGCCAACCATCCGAGGATCTTCGGCCCGCTCGAGCTGCTGGCGCGGGTCGGCCTCGACTATCTCCATCTCGGCCAGCCCTCCCCCACCCTCTCGGGCGGCGAGGCCCAGCGAATCAAGCTCGCCCGGGAGCTCGCCAAGCGGGCCACCGGCCGCACCCTCTACATCCTGGACGAGCCCACCACCGGACTCCACTTCGAGGATGTGCGAAAACTGCTCCTGGTACTCGAAGAGCTGGTGGAAGCAGGGAACTCGGTCGTGGTCATCGAACACAATCTCGATGTGATCAAGCGAGCCGATTGGATCCTGGACCTGGGCCCCGAGGGTGGGCCCGATGGCGGTCGGCTCGTCGCTCAGGGAACTCCGGAGGCGGTCAGCCGGAATGCCGACTCTCATACGGGTCGCTATCTGAAAACCCTGCTCCGGACAGCCCGTAGGCCCAGGAAGGCCGCCGGCAGCCGGCGCAAGAAGGCCCGATAGGCGGGCTCCAGGAGTCTACCCGGCGCCCGGCCCGAATCTCGGCTGGGGGACGGGGCCGCTAGCGCACGATCCGGCCTTCACGCTAAGGTTTGCCCGGCCCGGATTTCCGACGGCCTGCAGGCCGTCCCACTCAATTTCACCCACTTCAACTCGAAATCAGGAAGACATTCATGACACGCCCCGCCCGCAGCTTTCTCATCCTCCTCATCAGCGTCTTGACCGCG
>CBDUYG010000090.1:0-9933 GCA_965371385.1 uncultured Myxococcales bacterium
TGCCACGTCACCGGCATCTCGACCAGCGAAGTGGGGATCGAGGTCGCCGGGGAGCGTGCTGCCGCGGAGGGACTGCAGGATCGGCTGGCCTTCCAAGTACGCGACGGAATGGAAAATGAATTTTCCGATGCCAGCTTCGATCGGGTCTGGGTGATGGAGTCTTCGCATCTCATGCCCGACAAGGGGGCCATGATCCGGGACTCGGCCCGGGTGCTGAAACCCGGTGGCCGCCTGGTATTGTGTGACATCATCATGCATCGGGATCTCCCGCTCGCCGACGTCCTGAAGCGCGCCGCTGCCTTTGATCTCTTGAGGAAGGTCTTCGGACGCGCGAAGATGGAGACGCTCGAGAGCTACCGGGGCTGGTGCGAGGCTGCGGGGCTCGAGGTGGAGGATCTGGATGACATCAGCGCCGAAGCCGCGCCCACCTTCGATCACTGGAAGGCGAATGCCGAGCAGAAGCGAGCAGATGTAGTCGCATTGATCGGCGAGAAGGCCTGGTCGGATTTTCACCGCTCGTGCGACGAGCTGAAGAAGATGTGGCAGGACGGGATTCTCGGCTACGGGTTGGTCGCGGCGTCCAGGTGAGCGATGTAGCGAACGAAGTAGTGTGCAAGGTGGTCTGAAGGGCGGATCCCGATCCCGGGCGGTCCGCTTGGAGGATCGAGAGGCAGTGGAAGGTCCGCAAGCAATGCAAGCAATACAAGCACTGGGAGTCGATTGGTATGGCGGGTAGCGAAGTCGGTGAAGCGGGTGTCCTGGGGGCTCTCACTTCGGTCATCAAGGAGATGAACGAGGAGCGGGACGAGGACGCCCAGCTCGGGACGGATCCAGCGTCGATCCTCTACGGAAGCGGTGGTGAGCTCGATTCCCTCGACCTCGTGAGGCTGGTCGTCCTCTTCGAGCAGCAGCTCGACGAAGATACGGGTCGCGTCATCAGTATCGCCGACGATCGCGCGATGTCTCAGGAGAGCAGCCACTTCCACACCGTCGGGTCCCTGGTTCAGCACGTCACGAAGCTGATGAAGGAAGAAGCCGGTGGCGGCTGACGCGCGCGTGATGTTCATTACCGGAACCCGCAAGGGGATCGGTCGCTTCCTGGTCGAGTACTACGCCGGGAAGGGCTTTCAGGTCGTGGGCTGCAGCCGCGGGAAGTCGGATTTCGAGCACCCGAGCTATCGGCATCACGAAGCGGACGTCACCGACGAGAAGGCCATGGCGCGGGTCTTCGCAGACGTTCGCAGAGAACACGGTGGGCTCGATGTCCTGGTGAACAACGCCGGAATCGCCTCGATGAACCACTTCGTCCTGACCCCGACCGACACCGCCCGCCGCATCCTCGAAACGAACGTAGTGGGAACCTTCACCTGTTGTCGCGAAGCGGTGAAGGGGATGATGGGACGGGGCGGCGGGCGCATCGTCAACATGGCCACGGTCGCGACCCCCCTCGACCTCGAAGGAGAGGCGATCTACGCGGCATCCAAGGCCGCCGTCGTCAGCCTCACCCGAATCCTGGCGCGTGAGGTCTCAGATCTCGGCATCACCGTCAACGCCGTCGGCCCCACGCCGATCCAGACCGACCTGATTCGCTCCGTTCCCCAGGAGAAGATGGACGCACTGCTCGCCCGCCACCCCCTCGGCCGCTACGGAACGATGGAGGACGTGGCCAACGTCATCGACTTCTTCATCAAGCCCGAGAGTGGGTTCGTGACCTCCCAGGTGATCTACCTCGGCGGAGTCTAGGAGCCCTCCCCGGATGCACATCGACTTCCTCGAGGATGTGTTTCGTGCCCACTCGAGCGATGAGGCGTTCGTCTGGCGGGGCTCCGGCTACGACTACGCCTGGCTCCTCGATCGCATCCAGGCCTACCATGGCGAGCTTGGGGCGGCGCAGATCGGTGCAGGGTCGATCGTGGCGCTGCACGGGGACTTCTCGCCCTTCGCGATGGCGGCGCTACTCTGCCTGATCGAGCGCGGGGCCGTGACGATTCCGATCGCGCCGAGCTCCGAAGAGAACGCGGAGGAGTTCAGCCGGATCGCCCAGGCGCAGTTCGAGATCCGATTCGACGAGGGTCACGACCTCGAGATCGCGGCGACCGGAGCCGTCCCCGACCACCCGCTCTACGACGAGCTCCAGGCGAGCGGCCGCCCGGGTCTGGTGCTCTTCTCCTCGGGCTCCTCGGGAAGGCCGAAGGGTGTCGTCCACGACCTCGCGCGCCTGATGAAGAAGTACCGCAGGCCGCGCCACTGCTACCGCACGCTCGCGTTCCTGCTCTTCGATCACATCGGAGGAATCGATACCGCCTTCTATAGCTTGTCGAACGGTAGCTGTCTCGTCCTCTGCGAGGACCGCTCGCCCGACGGCGTCTGCGAGACGATCGAGAGGCACACGGTCAGCGTGCTGCCCGTCGCTCCCTCCTTCTTGAATCTCCTCGCGATCGGCGGAGCCTACAGGCGCCATGACCTGTCTTCGCTGCGGATCGTGACCTATGGCGCCGAGATGATGCCCACGAGCACGCTCGAGCGCTGTCGCGACATGTTTCCGGGCGTCACGATGATGCAAAAATACGGCACGTCGGAGGTCGGGACCCTGCGCTCGAAGTCGAAGAGCTCGGATTCTCTCTGGCTGAAGATCGGCGGCGAAGGTTACGAAACCCGCGTCATCGATGGGCAGCTCCAGATCAAGGCAGAGTCGAGCATGCTGGGCTACCTGAATGCCGAGAGCCCATTCACCGAAGATGGCTGGTTCGAGACCGGGGACCGGGTCGATGTGGACGGCGAGTGGATTCGCTTCCTGGGACGCGACTCGGACATCATCAACGTGGGGGGGCGCAAGGTCTACCCGGCCGAGGTCGAGGACGTGATCAGCGCGCTCGAGAACGTAGACGAGGTCGCGGTCTTCGGGGAAGCGAACGCCGTCATGGGCGAGATCGTCTGCGCCCGGGTCCGAACCATGGATGCGGAAGACCCGAAGCGGCTGGGCAAGCGCATCCGGGTCGCCTGCCGTGAGAGTCTCGAGAGCTACAAGATCCCGATGAAGTTCGAGATCTCGCAGGAGCCCCTGACGACCAGCCGCTTCAAGCTGCGCCGGCGGAGCGATCCCTGAGCCATCGGTGCTTCGCTCGACCTGGATCCGGATCGCCGACTCCCAGCGCTCATCAAAGTCCCAGCAGCACCCGATAGAAGCGTCCCGCCGTGGGGAGATCCGCGACGGCGAGCACGTTGATCAGCGCGAATGCGTTGAAGGTGATCGCAACACTGAGCCCATGGGCCAGGCGGTCCTTGCGCCACCAGCGAACCATCGCCTTGGGAAGCCGCTTCCCGAGATTCTTCGCATAGAGACCGGCAAAGGCCAACGCGAGGGCGTGACAGAAGCCCCAGAGTGCGAATCCCCAGCTCAAGGTGTGCCATAGGCCGCAGAAGAGCATCGTGATGATCTGCCCGGTCACGATCGCAAACGTGTGCCAGCGCCGCCCCCACTTCATCGCCATCCGGGTATAGGGAGTGAAGAGATAGATGCGCATCCAGCCCGTCAGCGTCATGTGCCAGCGTTGCCAGAGAGCTCCGATGTTGCGTTGGATGAGCGGGCTGTCGAAATTCTCCTGGATCCGATAGCCGTAGAGCGCGGAGAGGCCGATCGCGATGTCGCTATAGCCGGCAAAGTCGAAGTAGATACGCAGGGAGACCCCATACATGGCCAGGATCCGTATCCCCAGGGAGTGCCCCTCCGGGCCCTGGACGATGGGTGTCGCCCACTCGGCGAGATAGTGGGAGAGAATCAGCGCCCGGAAGCAGCCCCAGAGAATCCGCTCGAGTCCGATCCCGATCATCGCTCGATCGACCTTCGGCTCCTGATCTTCGAAGTGCTTGAATCCCTCGATGGGTCCGCTGGAGTAGATGGGAAAGTAGACGAGCCAGCGCGCCAGGCTCAGAAAGCTCGGCGGCATCATGGTTCGGCGATAGGTCTCGATCAGGATCGAAGCCGCCTTCAAGACGAAGTACGACATCCCGACGAGGACGATGCCTTCGGACGTCGCGAGAGCGGTGGGGAGATCGCCCTGGGTCATCAGCTTGTTGTACGAGAAGAGCCCGATGAGGACCGCGAAGCCGAGGATCGCGATCATCCGGGCGCGGGAGCGCTCGGCCCGGGCGATTGCCCGAGCCGCCAGATGGAGTAGTCCGGTGAGGCCGAGGATCAGCGCCGGAAGTCGAATGTCCCAGAGACCGAGCGCGATCACGCTCACGATCGCGAGGTAGTCCTTGCGCGCCCTCTCCGGAATCACGAACCAGTAGATCGGAGCTGCCGCGATCGCTCCGAGGAGAACGAGGAGCATCATCAGGTCACCAGATTCGAGAGGGCTCGTGCATTCACCATCGTGTTCCTCGGGCTCCCGGGTGGTCGGGGAGGCTTCGCGGTCGGCCGATTCGATACAGTCGCCGGGTCGGGCCCCAGACTCTAGCGCGCTCGCCCCCTGGTTCTTCGGTCGATCATGGAGCCTCTCGCGCGGGCACGGTTGCTCCACGAGGCTGGTGCCTTATCCATGCCTCCACCGCGATCGTCAATGTGGCTCGCCGGGACGGTCCGCTCAGTCGATGTAACCGAGGGCCTTCAGCTCGGCTTCCATCCGCCGGGCATCCTCTGGACTCATCGATGGCTCACCCTTGGATGCACCTTGAAGGACGGGAGAACTATTCCACGCGAGTGTTGCGAGATATCCGGTCGTGACGGGAAAGTCGGCGCTCTTGTCGACATCCTCGCTGGGATCCGTCGTTAGATGGTAGAGCTTCTCGCCCTTCGCATTCATGATCATTTTGAATTCCCCTTGGCGAACGTACCAGGCGCGAACAACGAGGGTCTTGGGCCTGAGGAGCTCTCCGATGGCCGTCGGTGGATCCCGGCCATCCCGTGGCGCAACGAGGCTGCGGCCCGCCAGCCCTTCGGGTTTGGATATTCCGGCGATGTCCAGGATCGTCGGTCCCAGATCCATGATGGAGACGATCTCCGGGATGCGCTGGGGCGATTCACCGGGCAGGTAGAGGATCAACGGAACATGAACCAGCTCCTCGAAGAGGGTCCGCCCGTGACGGCGGTAGCCGCGCTCGCCCAGCGGCTCACCGTGATCCGATGTGATGACGATCGCCGTATCGTCCGCCAGCCCCTGTTGCCGCAGTCGCTTGACTAGGATTCCGATCTCGTGATCCTGATAGGCGATCCGTCCGTCATAGCGATCGCTGGGCCCCTTCGAGGTGCGAACGTGATCCAGTCCCTCGGGCTCGGGTACTCGGGGAGCTCCGATGAACTTCTCCTCATAGGGAGGGGGTGCATGGCTGGGGCCGTGCACATCCATCGATTGGATATAGACGAAGAAGGGCTCGTCTTTGTGGGCCGTGATCCACTTCATTGCGCTATAGCGGAGAGTCGACGCAGGGACGAATCCACGCCCAGCTCCGGTTGTCCGTCGAGGGAAGGACTCGTAGTGCTGAAAGCCGCGCTGGTAGTCCTCGAAGACCGCACCCACCAGGGTGTTGGCCTGGAACCCAGCCGTCGAGTAACCCGCCTTGCGAAACGACTCCGCGAGCGTCTCCTTGCTTCGCCCGCCTCGGGCGAGATGCCCGTTGAGCGCGGAGGGAAACTGGGAGGCAAAGAGGGAGGATACCGAGGGAAGCGTGTACGAGCCGGGCGAGTATGCGTTCGTGAAAGTGATTCCCTTCGCGGCGAGCCGGTCGATGTTGGGAGACGTCTTCCTCGAGTACCCGAGATGCGAGATCCGGTCCGCACGCAGGGTATCGATCAGGTACAGAATGACGTTGAGTGGACGTCTCTCCAGCACGGGTCCGACCTCCAGAATCGGGGCACCCGTGCCGGGCTTGCCGACGATTCGAGGATTCTTCCACGAGATCGGACCCGACGATCGATTGACGAAGCGGAGTTTGACCGGGCGGCCATCGAATTCAGCCAGGGAGGTCTGCCATTCGTCTCCTTGCCGCGCACCCTGGAGCGTCTTCGATCCAATGTCGGTGGCGACCTCGAGGGAGAAGTCATCGCTGGAGAGGGACGCGGGGATACCGACGACGAGACGGCTGTCTCGCGGCAGGCGCAAGAAGATCTCGAGCGACCCGGCGCCCGACTGAACCAGGAACTCGTCGCCGTTCGTCGAGATCGTCGGGAGGAGCATACGTCGGCCATCGACCAGGCCCGAGCCGAAGTGCGACAGCTCGATCACCACCTCGGTCGAGGCCCCCTGCGACTCGGCGCGAGCGACGGGCGGCCCTCCCCAACCGATCGCGTTGACCGCGACGCAGCACAGGATCCATTGCAGCAGCAGGTTCTCCGGCCTCATCCTCGGCTATTCATACGTCTCATTCGACTCGTTACGGTATCAGGAAAGCCCCTGAAGCCGAAGAGTCGTTTCGGCCGGGTCCCGGTAGTATGGGCGTTCAGGGGCAGCCGACTGCGCTGCTATCGCGTCGGCGACTCAGCCGTCCGATTCGCGCGGACTTCCTCAGTTCGTGCACAGCCTCGGTGAGCTTCGTCCGCCTACCCGATCCGCCAGAGTTCCGACCGAGATGCCGAAGTAGGTGGAGTGATTCCAGGCCAGGATCGTTCGGTAGTTGCCGTAGACGAGGAAGGCGGGGGAGGGCTCGTTCCTGGGCCGCACGATCGAGCCGCGCAGATTCGATACCGGGAGCTCATCGCCCCCGTAGCTTCGCACACCCTTGCTCCCCCAATGCTCGACGCTTCGCCGAGGCGAGGTGCGGCCCTCGAGCGTCATGCCGGCCGGGAGGTCGACCCGGCGTCCCCATGTCTCACCTGGGCGCCAGCCCGCCTGCCTGAGATAATTGGCGGCGCTGGCGAGGGCGTCGGGCACGCTGCCCCAGATGTTCTTGCGGCCGTCGCCGTCGTAATCGACCGCATAGGCGAGGAAGGTGGTGGGCATGAACTGGACCTGCCCCATCGCGCCCGCCCAGGATCCCTTCATCTCATCGACCTCGAGGTGCCTCTCGTCGAGGATCTGGAGTGCGGCGAAGAGCTGGCCGCGGAAGACGTCGGATCGGCGCGGATCGAAGGCCAGGGTCGCGAGCGAGCGCACGACGGAGTGCCCGCCCTGATAATCGCCGAAGTTGGTTTCGAGTCCCCACAAGGAGACGATGTAGCGGGCGGGAACGCCAAACTCGGCATTGATTTTCCGTAGCAGGGTCCCGTACTCTTCCAGCATCCTTTTTGCGCGTGCGAGCCGGGTAGACGTGAGGCGCCGGACCATGTAACCGCAGAAATCCGCAGGCTTCTTCGGCTGGCTGCGATCCTGCTTCAGGATGTCGGGCTCGGGGGTGAGATCGTCGAGCGCCGTATCGACGATCGATGCGGAGATGCCCCGCTCGAGGGCCTCGTTGCGGACCCCGCCGAGCCACTCGTCGAAGGTCGGGTCCCTGGCAGCGTCGGCCGAGCCGCCAAGGAGCAGGCCGAGGCCGATACACAGCGCCGCCAGCACGCCTCTGGCGCAAGAACCCAATCTCGAATCGTGACTCACCGCGAGTCGCTGCATTGCCGGCCCTCGATCTTCGAAGCCATAAGCTCGCTCAGCTGAAGGAATTTCGCACGGCCCTGCCGGCCGACGGCCTGTGTTTTTCGGGTCCAGGCGCTCCATCCGGTAGCCAATCTTCCCCGGATTCCGTTGACTTGCCTCCTGTTTGCGGATCACCGAGTCTCGTAAGCGACGCGGCTGGAGGCGCGGGCATGCAAGGCCTGATGAAAAACTGGAACTTCTCCTCGATGAGCACGCTGCACGATCACGGTCTTCCTCGAAATCTCGCCTTTTCGGAGCGGTATCCATGAGCGACGAATCAAAGCCCCGCTCCCGGCGCCTGCGTGTGGGCAGCGTCCTCAGTGTGATTTTTCGCCTCGCCAACGTTGCGATCGCCCTGGTCGTCGGCGTGACCGTGATCGGAGTCCTGTACCTGCGCGATTCTCCGCCTCCCACCTCCGCGTTCATGGAGCTGGCCAGACGCGAGGATCCGGCGACCGGTAAGCCCTGCGAGGTCGTCGAATACGTCTGGATGGATCGAGAGAATATCTCGCCGCATCTGCCCCTGGCGGTCGTCGTTGCGGAAGACCAGCGCTTTCTTCTCCACGACGGATTCGATCTGAAGCAAATCCGCAAGGCGGTGAGTGACCGCGAGGCCAATGTGCGCCAGCGCGGCGCCAGCACCATCTCTCAGCAGGTGTCGAAGAACCTTTTCCTGTGGCCTTCCGGGGGATTCTTTCGCAAGGGGATCGAGGCGTGGCTGACGCTCTGGATCGAATGGCTGTGGGAGAAGGAGCGGATCCTCGAGGTCTACGTCAACGTGGCCCAGTTCGGTCCCTGTACCTTCGGCGCCGAGGCCGCCTCGCAGAAGTATTTCCAGCGGCCCGCCAGTGAGCTCGAGCCCGCTCAGGCCGCGCTCCTCGCGACCGTTCTCCCCAATCCTGCCCGGCTGCGCGCCTGGAATCCGGGGCCCTACGCTCAGAGCCGCCGGGACGAGGTCCTCGCACTGATGGCCGAGCTGCGGGGAAGCGCCCATCTGCGCGGGCTCTGATGAACCGATCGCAGCACTCGTGCGCGTCGCTTCATCGAAACACGATTCCGAGTCACCCGCCCGACTCAGTCGCCCAGGTAGCCGGGCTCCTGGGAGACGCTGGTGTGGGTCTTGCTGCGCACGTCGTTGAGTCGCTGGCGATTCTTCTCGGCCAACTCGAGATCGACGGGTCGCTGGCCGAAGCCGGTGTAGATCACCTTGCGCGTCCGCTCGACCGGGGGCTGACTCATGTGCTGGGTGCAGCTCAAGTGCACGGTCACATCGCCGGTGCGGGTGGGCAGATCGATTGCTTCGAGGTCGAGGCCCGGCTGCACGCAGGGAGCCGGCCAGACCAGGGCTCGATGGGAGCCGGGCAGGACGCGTAGCTGACCCGACTCGGCGTTGGCGCCGTTGACCGAGATGCCGACGGTGAGCGAGCAGCACTCGTAGGAGTGGCGGCCGAGGCTGCAGTCCTTGTGCCAGGGAACGTCGGAGATGCCCTGCACCACACCGATGGGCTTGGTGAGCGCACCGGCCCGGGCGCCCGCCCGGCGGCGTTGCACGTGGCCGACGCCGGGAATCCCTCCGATGCGCGTGAATCGATCGTCATCGAGCAGAGCGGTGGTCGCGTCGGAGTAACGATCGAACCCCTCCATGCGGACCAGGTGCTCGGCGCCGTCTCGAGTCGTCGCGAACCAGGCCTCCGGATCTCCCTTCTCGTAGTGGGGGGCGGCCTTCGCGAAGTCGGCTTCCACAGCGGCCATCTCGTCTTCGGTGAAGAGGCCCTCGATGTGGAGGTAGCCGGCCTCCTCGAGGAAGGCACGCATAGCTTCGTCCGAATCGTCCGGGGTGAAGCTTCGCCGGATCTCGCCGTCGAGGTTCACATCGCCGCGTGCATGGATGCGGCGGCCGTCGATCGCCGAACGAAGCACCAACCACCAGTTGAGGAAGTCAGGCAGCCCTCCCTCGGGCATATCGAGGATTCCGTTGCTCATGAGCGCGACGGGTGTGAGCTGATCGTTGACGAGGTCGCTGAGCTGCTCGCTGGTGAGGAGAACCCGGGCTTTGCCGTGACTACCCGGCTCGAGGCCGACGCGGTCGTCGTCCCAGGCGAGGGTCCAGGGTTCGCCGTCGGTTTCGATGCAGAAGCTCTCGAGGGGGAGCTGGGATGCGCCGGGCGCGATCAGGCCCTGGCGCTCATCGAGCAGCGGCGGGAGCGTTTCACGAAAGAAGGCGCCGGCCTCCACCGGGCGCTGTTCGGAATCGGAGCGAGTTCGAAAATCGACGGACATGGCGCGTCTCCTCGTCGCAGATGCCCGGAGTACGATCCGGGTACATCGGTCGATGATATCACGTGCAATCACCCAATTGGACCCTCGA
>CBDUYG010000091.1:0-9776 GCA_965371385.1 uncultured Myxococcales bacterium
TCGCTCATGTCTCGGTCGAGATCGACGACTCGCATGGCGCGCACCTTAGCCCGCCTGGCCTCCGTGGGGCCACGAGATGGCCGGAAATCGGCATTTCCGCTGACGTTTCCGGCCCGGGTGGGGTCTCTATGAAAGTCCGGGCCCGCACCAGCCCGGTGCCCAAACGCTCCAATAATGCGCGGGAAATGGTGTGGTCTTGGATTCGATGTCGGATCAGGCGCGATATGCTCGGGAATCGAGGAAGGGGCCCATGTCCACAGAATCGGAGATCCGCACCCCCGACGACGACGCTGCGCTGATCAGTGCGGCCGACCCGATCCGCTCCGATCCCTCGGACACCCAGAGCCTCGAAGCCGGCGGGGCGCTCCCCTTCAGCTTCGAGCGCCTCTACTCCTTCCGCTTCACGTACATCGCGATCCTGGTCTTCATCATGCTCTACGTCTTCACCATCAAGGGACTCGAGAGCTACCTATCCAGCTACTTCTATCGGCGCGCAGACCAGGCGATCACGATCACCGACTTCGACGCGCCCGTCGCGGCCAAGATCCAGTCCCGCATCCACCAGATGGTTCAGCAGTCGCCTTGGGTGACGATCGGCGGAGTCGAGGTCAACCCCGCGGTGATCGCGCGCGACGGAACCTGGATCTACGTGGGCGGCTATACGCCCCTCGCTCCTCCCCAGCGGCTCGACCTCACCGAGCTTCGCCGGGACGTCGAGCGGCTCCTCCCGGCCACCGCGATCATCTCCATTTCGGTGCCCCACAACGCCCTGATCGCCAACGCGGTTCTGGTCGGCTACGCGGCGCTGCTGATCCAGATCCTCTGGCTGCGCAACCGCAGTGTCGCCCGGCGTGAGGCGAAGTTGCTCGAAGCAGCCATTGCCGAACGCAGGGACGCGGAGAGTCGCGCGGGCAGCATCGAATCCGAGCTCGAGAGCATGCGCCTCGAGCTACTCAACCTCGAGCCGAGTGATCCCACCTCGATCGACGAGGTCGCGGCCCTGCGCAACGAACGCCGCACCCTCGAAGGGAAGCTCGCCTCGCTTGAATCCCGCGAGCAGGAGCTTCGCGGCCGGGCCGCCAAGGCGGGTGAGCTCGGTAACGAGATCAAGGCCCTCGAAGACCTTCTCGAGGAGGCGAGTGATGATCTCCAGGAGAAGGACGAGGCGATCCACAGCCTCGAGAAGCGCCTCAAGCGCGTCGCCAGGGACGCGGACGCGGATCGCTCATCGCGCGTGCGCGAGTCCGAGCAACTCGGCCGCCGCTACTCCACGCTTTACAAGAACCTCGAGGTCGACGGGCGCGCGATCCACGACATCGTGGCCCTGCGCGACGAGGGATCGAAGCTGAAGTGCGAGGAGAAGCTGAAGCGGCTGAACGACGAGGCCGATAACCTCTCGGTTCGGCGCAAGGTCGGAGGCCTCCCGAGCCACCTCACGATCTTCGAGATGGGCTTCGGCAGCAAGGGCCGTCTCTACTACATGCGCGGCAAGCAGCGACGCTTTCGCATCCTCAACGTCGGCGCAAAGAACACCCAGAACGCGGCCCTCGACTACCTGCGAAAGCTATGAGGCCGGCTCGCTCCGGCCTGCGAACCGCTCGCGAGACGCGAGCGCCCCGCGGATCTCCTTCTTGAGAAGGCTGTCGTCCCAGGGCTTGGGTATGAGGGACTGGACGCCGATGGCGGCGAGATCGTCGGGCGAGACGGCTTCGCTCCAGCCCGTGATCATCATGCGAACTGCGGCCGGGCGAAGCCGGCGGGCCACGGTCAGGAATTCGACGCCGCTCATTCCGGGCATCTTCTGATCGGAGAGGATGAGATCGACCGGGTTTTTCTCGAGGTACTGGAGCGCCTCGAAGGGCGTCTCGGCCGTGACCATCGCGTAGCCTTCCCGGCGCAGACTCCTCCGCAGGGCTGCGAGGATATGCGACTCGTCGTCGACGATGAGGACCCGGGGTGGGCTCGCGCCGGACATCTCGGACTCCACTTCCACCTCCACTTCCGCCTCCACCTCAGACTCCACTCTGCACCTCATCGACTCCCGCGACCGGAAGGTGCACCTCGAATACGGTCCCCTTGGCGATCTCACTCTCGACGCGAATCTCTCCACCGTGCCGCTTCACGATGTTGTACGAGGTCGATAGACCCAGCCCCGTCCCCGCCCCCACCTCCTTGGTGGTGAAGAACGGATCGAAGATCCGCTTGAGGTCCTCGGCCGCGATCCCCACGCCTTCGTCTCGAATGCTGACCACGATTGAATCGCCCCGGATCTGGGTCTTCACCTCGATCTCCGGCACCACTCCCGGCTCCGCGGCGACATCTTCAATCGCCTGGTAGGCGTTCACCAGCAAATTCATGAAAACCTGCTTGAGCTGCATCGGGAAGCAACGCAGGGGCGGGAGCTCGCAGTAATCCTTCTTGAGCACCACCGAATGCTTCATCATCGTCCACACGATGTTGGCCGTAGAATCCAGGCATTGATTCAAGTCGGCCTGCATCGACTCGACCGTATCGTGGTGGGAGAAGTCGCGCAGATCGCGCACGATGTGGCGGATACGTTCGGAGCCCTCCTGGGACTCGCGCACCGCTTTCGTGAAATCGCTCTTGATGAAATCGAAATCGATCTCCTGGGAGATCTGATCCAGGGCTCGCGACGTCTTCCCCACCTCGTCGAGACCCGCGCCCCCGGCGAGCTGGGCCTGCATTTCCGATACCTTGTTCCAGACGCGCTGGAGATCATCGAGATACTCGACCATCTGGAACAGATTGGCGTGGATGAAACCCATGGGGTTGTTGATCTCATGCGCGATTCCCGCCGCCAGCTGACCGATCGAGGCCATCTTCTCGCTCTGCAGGACCTGGCGCTCGAGCTGTTTGATTTCGCTGAGATCCTGGAAGATCGCAACCGCGCCCAGGCGATTGTCGTCCTGATCGAGCAGGGGGCTGCACGAGATCCCGATCGGGACCACCTTGCCCTCCTCGAAGGAGATGAGCGTCTCGGCACCCTTGAAGCGAGTGCCATCGGCCAGGGTGCGGGCGACCATGTTGCGCTCGGGCCTCTCCGGCGCGATCCAATCGTCGAAGCGGCGCCCGACCAGCTCGCCCGCCTCCACTTCCAGGATGCGCTCGGCCGTGGGATTGGCAAAATTGATGTTCCCGCCTTCGCCCACCACTATCAGAGCACTATTCATGTTCTGGATGATGTTCTCGTTGTAGATCTGAAGCTCGCCGATACGCCGGGCCTGGTGCTCCTCCTCGGTGATGTCCGAGAGGACGAGCAGAACGTGGGCCTCGTCGGCGATGCGCTGGGACCGCACATCGATGATTCGGGTCTGTCCCTCTTCATCCACGAAGCGGCCAAGTCGCGGCGCGGGATCATGGCCGTTCGCGACGTCCTCGACGAGCTGGATGAGCCCGGCGCTCTTGACGAGGTCAGCCCTGAAGACCGACTCGAAAGAGCTGCCGATCGCCCTCGTCGCGCTCGCACCGAGCAGCCGGGCGCACTCCGTGTTGATCGTCACGACGGCGCCGTCGGCGTCGAGCACCGCGAGCCCGGCCGTGATCTCGGAGACGATCGCGTTGTTGAGGCGCTCGAGCCATCGGATGCGCTGCTCCGCCAACCCGCGTTCCTTCCGGCGGCGCCAGCGCCGGATCTGTTCGAGCGCGACCCCGGTCAGCAGATTCGAATCGCCGCCGGAGATACGCACGCAATCCGAGGCACCTTGGCGAAATGCATCGAGGGCCGCCTCATCACCCGCCTCTCGTGTGATCACGACGACGGGAGGCCCCGTGGCCTGGAGCGTCTCGATCACATGCCGGGCCCCGAGATCCATCGGGCAGTCGAGCACGACGAGGTCGGGTTCGGCATCTTCGAGCGCAGACAGGCACGAGGCGGAGTCGTATACGACCGTCAGCTCGACGTCGCTTCCCAGTCTGCGCAGGACCGAGACCGGGTCCCGCGAGTCGGCCGTGCGTATCGGCACCTCGTTCCCGAGCCGAGGAGGTTCGCTGCGGGGGGAAGAGAGGGGGGCGGAGAGGCGGGCGAGGAGCGGAGCGGAGATGGCGGACGCATTACGCCTCTCGTTCGCGTTCCCGGTACCAGAGCCGGGCTCACTCCCCAGAGTGCCGAATGGGTCCGGCCTGGCAGAGCCCGCGGGTGACTCCTGAAGAACGATGATTCGAGCTATCGGCGCAGCCTGCTCCACGCGGCTTCTCCCCTGCGCGTAGTGCTCATCCAACCGGGCCATCGACCGATCGACCGATCCAGCGATCGGATCATCGATCCGGAGATTGACTCAAGGGGGTCAACTCTCGGCTCGCTTCGGGAACGACTTCCGCTTTCGGGTCGATTCCCGGGTCGATTCTCGTTCGATGGGCCCCGCTATCGAGCATCGTATATCTAGGGGGGAGGACCTGCTCGGGGCTGAATTTACCACCTCGGATTGCCATGTCACCACCCCATCTCACTGCCAGGGCCACATTTCTCTCCTGCTCCGCCCGGCCCCAGCCGTCGAAGCCCGGAATCCTCGAGGCAGATCGAGGGAATGACCGGGTTGAACGCCCCTCGAAGGGCTCCTAAACTGGGCTCCCCATCAAAGGCTCGGAGAACTGTCCTGCGCAAGTCCCAGGTACTCGTCGTCGATGATGAAGAGCTCTATCGCAGAGCTCTCGAGCGGATCCTCGCGCGCGTTGGACACAAGGTCCTGATGGCACGCGATGCCGACGATGCCCTCTCGGTCCTCCAATCGGAGTCGGTCGACCTCGTTCTCTGTGACATCAAGATGCCCGGCATCAATGGCCTCGAGCTCGTGCGGCGCGTCCACGAGCTCCAGCCCGATCTTCCCTGCATCGTCATCACCGGCTACAGCAGCCCCGAGACCTCGATCGAGGCCCTGCGCGCCGGCGCATTCTGGTATCTCGAAAAGCCCTTCGAGCAGGAGCGTCTCGACGTGATCCGCAAGCTCGTCGATCAGGCGATCGAGCATGGACGCCTCAAGGTCGAGAATCGCGCGCTCCACAGCCAGCTACGCGACCGCTACAAATTCGACAGCATCGTGGGCAAGAGCCGAGAGCTCGAGAAGGTCCTCACGATCGTGGAGAAGGTGGCGGATACCGACTCCACGGTGCTGATCACCGGCGAGAGCGGCACCGGCAAGGAGCTGATCGCTCGCGCCCTCCACTACAACAGCCGGCGCAGCGGCCACCCCCTGGTAACGGTGAATTGCGGAGCGATTCCAGAGGAATTGCTCGAGTCAGAGCTCTTCGGTCACGTGAAGGGCGCCTTCACCAACGCCGATAACCACCGTGAGGGCCGCTTTGCCGCAGCGGACGGCGGGACGATCTTCCTGGACGAAATCGGGGACATGAGCCCCAACCTCCAGGTCAAGCTGCTGCGCGTGCTCCAGGAGCGAACCTTCGAGCCGGTCGGCTCCTCCAAGACGCTCAAGGTCAACGTGCGGGTGATCGCGGCGACGAATCAGCACCTGGAGTCCCTGATCGAGCAGAAGCTCTTCCGCGAGGATCTCTACTATCGGCTCAATGTGCTTCCGATCGAGGCCCCGCCCCTGCGCCACCGCAGCGACGACATTCCGCTGCTGGTCCATCACTTCATCGACGCTCTCAACCAGACCCCTGGGACCCGCATCCACGCCATCAGCGATGAGGCGATGAAGATGCTGATCGACCATACCTGGCCCGGAAACGTCCGGGAGCTCCAGAACCTGGTCGAGCGGCTGGTGATCATGCGCCGAGTGGGCGAGATCGTCGCCGACGACCTCCCCAGCCAATTCCATTCGACTCCCGAGCGACGCACCAGCGCACCCCGCGTCTCCCCCGACGGCATCTCGTTCAACGAGGTGATCGGCGATCTCGAGACCGATCTCATCCTTCAGGCTCTCGAGCGAACCCACTGGAACAAGAACAAGGCCGCCCAACTCCTTGGCCTGAACCGCACGACCCTGCTGGAGAAGATCAAGAAGAAGGGCCTCGAGCCCATTCCATCCTGAGTCCCGGTAGCGCCCCGCTCAGCCTCGGATGTGTCCCCCGTTACACCGAATTCGTCCGTACACGCCCCTCGTCCGCCGGCTCGTGATACGGCCGAGGCCGGACAAATTGCCTGAAGATTCTCAGCGGCTCATCCGATGAGTGATGCAGCAGGCACGCCCGAGCGGGCTCGAACCCGCACAGGGTGCCGCCGCCATCCCAAGGGACGGCGAGCGTCAGAAGAGCGACGATTTCGTAACCCGCCAGTACGAAACCCGTCGGAATCGTGACGCAGCTGCCGGCAATCTCGTTGCCATGCAGCGCGAAGAGGCACCCCCGCCCCGCCCCCCCGCAACTCGCAGCGATCTTCATTTGTGGCCGGAACTTCGCGAGAACTCACCGAATTTGCTCATCGCAGATGACACATAATTAGGACACTGTTGATTTCCGACCTGTTTTCAGGCTTCCGGTTCGGCGCTTGGCACGCAGCGTGCTTTTACAGGAGGGCAGAACCAGCGCAGACGGACACGGAGTCCGCCCGAAGCGCCCCGACTGCACGACCCGGATTGAAGGAACAAGGCCAAATGGAATCGCTGCTCCGAGACGCCAAAGAGAAGTACGACCAAATTCCGTGCGACCTGAAAGAGAAGATCGTTCTCGAGCACACACCACTCATCCGCTACATCGTGAACCGCATCGCGGTGCGCCTGCCTTCCCACATCGATCTCGACGATCTGCACAACACGGGCGTCATCGGCCTGATGGATGCGATCGAGAAGTACGATCCGGACAAGAACTGCAAATTCAAGACCTACGCGGAGTTTCGCATCAAGGGCGCAATCCTCGATCAGCTCCGTTCCCTCGACTGGGTTCCGAGAAGCGTGCGTCAGAAGAGCCGCAAGCTCGAGCGGGCCTACGGTGAGGTGGAGCAGCGCCTCGGCCGCTCGGCCAATGAGGACGAGGTGGCAGACTCCTTGGGACTCCAGATCGACAAGTTCCACGACCTCCTCAACCAGGTACGCGGCATCTCCCTCGTCAACCTCGAAGAGATCCGGGGCAGCAACTCAGACGGTGACCGCTCCGGCAGCTTCGCGGACATCATCGAGGACGTGAACTCCGAGAACCCCTTCGCCTCGCTCAAGCTGCTCGAGACCAAGCACGTCATCTCGGACACGATCGGCAGCCTGCCCGAGAAGGAGCGCCTCGTGATCTCGCTCTACTACTACGAGGACCTCAACATGAAGGAGATCGGGAACATCCTCGGGATCACCGAGTCCCGCGTCTGCCAGATTCACACCAAGTCGGTCCTGCGCCTGCGCGCCAAGCTCAAGGGGATCGTCGATCGTTGATCGTTCGGGTGTTGGGGGGCGGCTGGCTCGGGTCCCGGATTCTTCTATCGTCGAATCTGGAGGGCCCGACCAGCCTACACCGCCGGCCGTCTCGACTCGCCCACCCGGGGATCGGGAATCCAGAAATCAGATGGGCGCGAGGGAGGCTCCGGCCTTCTCACAGCGGACCAGGACGACCGTGATATTGTCGTCTCCGCCACGCTCGTTCGCCCAGGCGACCAGCCCTTCGCAGGCATCCTGCAAATCGCGATTGCGAACGATCGCCGACGCGATCTCCTCGTCCTTCACCAGATTCGTGAGCCCATCGGAGCAGAGGGCGAAGACATCGCCGTCCTGGGGCGTCATCTCGACGTAGTCGCCCTCGACCTGGGGCCGGACGCCCAGCGCTCGAGTGAGAACATGGCGGTGGGGATGCTCGCGCGCCGCCGCCTCGCTGATTTCCTGGCGCCGAAGCAGCTCGCCCACGAGGGAGTGATCGCTGGTGAGGCAACGAATCTGACCACCTCGAATCAGATAGGCCCGGCTATCGCCGCAGTGGACCAGCCCGATCCGCCCTTCCGAGGCGAGAAGAGCCACCAGGGTCGTCCCCATTCCGTTGAGCTCCGGCTGAGACTGGGCCGTCACGAAGATCTGGTGATTCGCGTAGCGCAGGACCTGCCGCAGCTTTTCTGACGGGCTCGCCTCGCTTCCCTGCATTGCCCGACCGGTAAGGACGGCCGTCTCGGCTGCGAGTTGGCTGGCCACCTGACCCGCACGATGCCCCCCCATTCCGTCGGCGACGACAAAGAGGCCGAGATCGTGCGCCAGGGCGTAGCGGTCTTCATTGACGCGCCGGCGCAATCCGACGTCCGAGCTGGCGCTGGCTTGGAGAATCATGGGGCGCTTGTCCACCATCGTGCTATCGGTGTCTTCCCACCGCAGCTTGAACGAGCCTGCTCTCCCGGTGCCGGTGAGAAAACGAAAATAGTCATCAATTGCCCGCTCTCCGCAGACGATAATACGCACCAGATGTAAGCTGATGATGTGCCCACCAGGGTAGAGCCGGAATCTGCGCGGAAGCTCGCGCGATGATCCGGCCGGGACCTGGTGCAATCGGGGGACGACATGCCCAAGACTTTGCTGCTCGCTGACGACAGCGTTGTGATCCAGAAGCTGGTAGGACTCAGCTTCGCCAATGAAGACGTCGAAATCATAACCGTCGACAACGGCGACGAGGCCGTCACACTGGCGAGTGAAGCCAGGCCGGACGTGGTCCTCGCCGACGTCGTGATGCCGGGCAAGAGCGGCTATGAAGTCTGTGAGAGCATCAAGCAGAACCCCGCGCTCGCGAACACACCTGTGCTGCTCCTGACGGGAACGTTCGAGGCCTTCGACGAAGAACGCGCCCAGCAGGTCGGCGCCGATGGGCACATCACCAAGCCCTTCGAGGCTCAGGCCCTGGTCGATGAGGTGAACCAGCTGCTCGCGCGCAGTCAGACGCCCGAAGCGGCGGCTCCCGTGGCGGCCGCAAGCGACTTTTTCGACGACAACCTCGGCAACATTGCCGACCTGAGTCCCGTGATGGAGCCTCCTCCGACGGCTGGGGGGACGAAGAGCGAGAGCGAGGACTTCGCGTTCGGAGGCAGCGCCGACCAGCCCCTGGCGACCGCGCCCGGCACGTCGATGTCGAACACGGCCGACAAGAGCCTCGATAGCCTGCTCGAAGGTGCGGGCGGTGATCGCACGATCGCGATGATGCCGGAGGTCCCCGCGACGGTAGCGACAGGCCCGGGCAGTAGCCCGCCGGCGAGCACGCCGCTCCCATCTCCGCTGCCTCAGGCGCCCGTAGCTCCCGCCGAGTTGCCGGCGACGAATTCCAGCTCGACGAGCAGCGACTCCCTCGATATAGGACTCGCTGCGACTGCGGCTCCGGCTTCTCCTGTGCCTGCTTCCGTTCCCGACCCTGCAGAGACGATGCTGGCGGACGACAGCTTCGGATTCGTCAGCGCCGAACCCTCGTTGCCCACACCGGCCGAGCCGCTGCGTACGATGGATCTGGCCACCGGCTTTGCCGACACGCTGCCCGACTCTCCCCAGCCATCGGCAATCGACGCCACTCCGATCGACACGGGAGAGGCCCTCGACCTCGACGATCTCAGCTTCGGCGATCAGTCGACCTCACCGCCGGCCACGACGTCATCGCCGGCCGATGAGACGGTTCTGGCCGGAGATCTCTTCGGTGACTCGGCGATTCCAATGCAGCCTGCTCCCGTGGCGCCGCCTCCCATCGAGCCGCCAGTCCAGCAGCCCGCCGCCACTCCCGTTCCGCCGGAGGCTCTCACTCCGCCGGATCTCGCGTCGACGAGCCCGCTCGAGGACGACTCGCTCGAGACCAACTTCGAATCGCCCGCCATGCCGGCTTCGAATGGCCTCGATCTCGATTTCCCCGAGGCCGATGTCTCGTCG
>CBDUYG010000092.1:0-9634 GCA_965371385.1 uncultured Myxococcales bacterium
TTCGATACGCTCCTGCCAGGAGAGCACCCGAATGCGCCTGAGCCCCGTCGATCTTCTCCGCCGCGCTGGGGATACCCAGCCCGGGCATCCGGCGTGACGGATTCCGCGAACGAGCCGAGGCTCGCCCGATGGCTCGCTCTTGCGGGGCTCGGGCTCTCGCTCGCGATGCTCTTCCACCTGATCGCTCGCCCGCTCGCGACCGACGATCTCTGGTGGCATCTCACTCATGGCCAGGCCTTCATGACGGACGGTCCATGGCTCGAGGGCGATCCCACGCTTCACACTCCCCTCGCGGGCCCGATCTCGACCGGCGCGTGGGTGTTCGAGGTCGCGCTCCACAGGGTCGATCGTTCGCTGGGACACGCGGGCCTGCGGGTCTTTCACGTTCTCATCGCCGCCGGAATTCTCGCCCTCGCGTATTCGATCCTCCAGCGCGAAGGCCGCTCTCACACCCTGGCTTCGCTCGGACTCCTGCTCCTCGTGGTGATCGCATGGCATCGCTTTTTTCAGCTTCGTCCCCACCTGGCGAGCATCGGGATGACGCTGCTTCTCTACCGGATACTGATCGAGAGCCGTCGTCCCCCGTCCTGGACACGTATCGCCGTCGCCGCCGGGCTGATGGCTCTTTGGGCCAACCTTCACCCCGTGTATCTCGTGGGGCCCGGCATCGTCGCCGCTGCTGCGGTTGCGGCCGGGCTGGAGGGGTGGCTCGCGCCGGACTCCCAGGGCAAGTTGAGCTTTGCGCGAGCGCGAAGTCTCGCCCTGGCCCTGGTGGCGCTCCTCGTGGCTGCAAGCTTCAACCCCGCTGGTCCTGGGCGACACGCGACCTTCTTTCGCGCTGCCGCGGGGCCGGGCCTTTGGCGCGTCGACGAGTGGGCGCACTTCCAACCCCTGGCCATCGGTCCCGGATTCGCGCGATTCAGCCTCCTTACCTGGGCGGCGACCGATGTCGTCCTGCTCCTGCTGGCATCGTCGCTTGCGTGGTCGCTCGTGCGGGTCGTCCGCCGTCCAAGTCGCGAGGTGATCGAAGGACTCGATCCGGTTCTTGCAGCGCTCGCGATCTGCGGAGCGATCGCGATCTTCGTGGCAATTCGCTTCCAGTGGCTGATCTTCTTTCCGCTTCTCTACCTGGTTCACTTCGCCCGCGTCAATCGCCTCACCTCGTCCGCCCACGGCCGAACGTTCGCGCTCGGGGTGGGGACTGCGTCGGCCACGCTGGCGCTCGCGTTTCCGGCGTTGGGGGGGTATCGGCCCGAGGCCTGGGGAGTGCCGAAGGGGATGGGGGCTTATTTCAGCAATCCGGACGCAGCGGGGAAATACTGCGCGCCCGGCATCGAGTTCATCGAGGCCGCGGGTCTCGAGGGCCGACTCTTCAACGAGTACTGGATGGGAGGCTATCTCGGGTATCGCTTCGCCCCTCGGCTCGAAGTCTTCGTGAACGGCAGCATCAACGTCGCACCCGCGGTGCTGCGGGATTACCGGGCGGTCATGAATGGCGCAGGGAAGAAGGCCGGCGAGACGGCCGGCGAAATCCTGGATCGCCATGGCGTCGATATCGTCTTTGCCATGCATACGCCTCGACTCGAGGGAGCACCGAGATGGCGCGCTACGCCGATCCGCGGCCTGGAACGCAGCACGGGCTGGGTGCAGGTCTATCGTGGCCTCGAGTGTGGGGTGCTCGTGAGAGAGAACGAGCGCAACGCGGAGAATCTCGCGCGGGTGGCAGCCTTTTATCGAGATGCCGGTCTCGCGTTCGATCGGGAGGCCGGAGTGGATCTTCTCTTCTGGCTGGTCGAGCGACCCGATCATGCGATCGCATGGGGAGTCGCTCCGGCGAGGTTCGGGGAGTTCGTCGCGGCGGGACGCTCTTCCGATCCGGCGCTCCGCTATCGGGGCCTCGAGGGGTTGGCATGGGTCTACCTGCTGCTCGGCGAGTACGAGGCACAGATCACGAGCGACGAGGCCGCTCACGCGCTGCGCCCGGATCGCCCCGGACCCCTGCGCCGACTCGTCCATGCCGAGCTGCGGCTCGACCATCCGCGCCGCGCCCTCAGCTGGGTTCGGATACTGCTCGAGCTCGACCGTGACGACCCGGGCGCCCGACAAGTTGCGTCACTCGCGAAACGCGCCTCGGAACGAGCGGCGCGCGGCGATTCGTCCTCTTCGCTGCTGGATCGCATGCCCCTTCTTCCACCCGAATCCGCGATCGTCCATTGATGCGCGTAGGCAGGGCGAGCGTTGCGGCGGAGGCGTATCGTCCGGAGATCGTGAGGTGGAGGACGTCGGCGGCTCGGGGACTCGTCCTGGCCGTCTCCGCCTGGGTGGGGCTCGCGTGCACCGGGTGCGAAGAAGAGCCCGCGCGGCCGCCCAACATCATCCTCATCGTCGTCGATTCGCTGCGGGCCGATCGTCTCGCCTCCGCGAGTCAGCGCGGTATCGAAACTCCCGCATTCGACCAGCTGCGCGCGCAGAGCATCCGATTTTCCGCCGCGTACTCGACCTCCTCCTGGACGTTGCCCTCGACGGTGTCGATCTTCCTCTCGCAGCTTCCCTCTCAGCACGAGGTCACGAGCTGGAGTTCGATCGTGCGCGAGGACCAGACCTCCTTCGTCGAACTGCTGCGCGGAGTGGGATATCGCAGCGCGATGTGGACCGCGAATCGAATCATCTCCGGAAGGAGAGGCCTTGCGAGTCGCTTCGACGAGCACGCGCTCGTGCGTCACGCCGATCATCGCGGCGGACGTCCGATCGACGAGGCTGCCTTCGCAGCGGCGGAGGAGATCAGTGAGCGGGCGCTCGCGTGGATCGCTGAAGTCGCGAACTCACCCGACTCCGGGCCCTTCTTCGCCTATCTGCACACGATGGAGCCTCACTCTCCCTATCTCTGTCCTGTCGACGCGAGCCTTCGCTGCCGCGCCTACGCGGCGAAGCTCAATCTGGATCTCCTCGACTTCGAGTGGGATCTCGATTCGAAGCGCCTGTCGCGTCTGCAGCAGCTCTACGATTTCGACATCGCGCGCATGGATCGGGGTCTCGGGATGCTACTGGAAGGCCTCGAGGCGTCGGGATTGCTCGACGAAACCTGGATCCTTCTGACCTCCGATCACGGCGAGCTGCTCGGGGAGTGGGGGATGTTCATGCACGGCAGGACCCTCTACCGCGAGCTGATCCACGTTCCGCTCTTCATCCGTCCCCCGGCTGGCTGGGTGGGTGATGTGGAGACGCCGGTATCCTTGCTCGACATTGCGCCGACGATCCTGGGAATCGCGGGGCTCTCGGCGCCAGCGGAATTCAAGGGCCGTGATCTGGGACCGGCGCTCGCAGGTGCGGAGCTCCCGGCTCGCCCCGTCGTATCCGAGCTGTTGCAGGTGCGGCCGGTGCCCGATCCCCGCCGGCGACATGTGGTGGCGATCACGGATCGCGATGCGAGCTATCGCGTTCGCGAAGACGGCGGGTTCGAACGTGTCCCCCTCGCGGCTGGGAGTACGCCTGAGCCACTCTCCGACGAAGACTTCGAAGCGGTGGCCCGGGCAGCGGGGTTCCGGTTCGAAGCATCGCGTTATCGCGGGCTCGAGCTTCCAGACCCCACACCGGAGCAGGAAGCAGCCCTGCGGGAGCTGGGATACCTGGAGTGACACGAAGCAGCCGAGCAAGGGGTGGATCTCACGGGGGATGTGGTTGACTACCGCGATCGGTTTCCCGGTCGTGGACGTACTCGGAATGCTCGAGCGCTCCACTCCCATCCCGGCTATTGCTCAGCCTGCCCTCAGGGCCAGATCCCGCGCTCCAGCGCAACGTGCGCGACTCGGCTGACCGCGAGCACATACGCGGCCGTCCGCAGATCTACCTTCTCCAGGCTCAGCGCCTGGGCGTGCGGACCCGATTGCTTCTCGAAGTGCTCGCGCTCGATCTCCGGCAGGCAGCTGTTGATGCGCTGTTGCTCTGCAAGCACTGCATCGGTCGCGCGCTCCATCATGCTGCGGAGCCGAGAGTTGACGTTCAAGAGGTCCCACTGCTCGTTCTGCTTGTTCTGGATCCACTCGAAGTAGCTCACCGTGACGCCGCCCGAGTTGGCGAGGATGTCGGGCAGGAGCACGATGCCCCGTTCGAAGAGGATGCGATCGGCCGCGGGTGTGGTCGGGCCGTTGGCGCCCTCGACGACGAGCCTGGCCCGGATCCGGTCGGCGTTGCTTCGGGTGATCTGGGCCTCGAGGGCGGCCGGAATCAAGATCTCGCACTCGACCTCGAGCAGCTCTTCGTTCGTGAGCGTGACGGTATCCGCGACCCCGACGACGCTTCCGGACTCTCCCTTGTGCTTGCGTACCTCTGCAAGGTCGAGCCCGTCCTTGGTGTAGATGCCCCCCTGCGAGTCGCTCACGGCGATGATCGTTGCGCCTTCTTCGGCGAAGAGATCGGCCGCGATGGCGCCGACGTTGCCGAAGCCCTGGATCACCACGCGGGCGCCCTCGAGCGAATCGAGCCCCGGCACGGCGCCGTGACTGAGCGCGCGCCGCGTTACCTCGAGGGCGCCGCGAGCGGTGGCTTCGCGGCGCCCGAGCGAGCCCCCGAGGTCCAGGGGCTTGCCGGTCACGACGGGCAGGTTGTTCTGGCCGGGATGGAGCACCTGGTAGGTGTCGTAGATCCACGCCATCGTCTGCTCGTTGGTGTTGACGTCGGGGGCGGGGATGTCGGTATCGGGTCCGATCGAACTCGCGATCTCGGAGATGAAGCGGCGCGTGATGCGCCGGAGGTCCTGCTGCGAAAGCTGCTTGGGGTCACACGCCACGCCCCCCTTGGCGCCGCCGAAGGGAACGTTCGCGATCGCGCACTTCCACGTCATCCAGTTGGCGAGCGCCCGCACCTCGTCGGCGTTGACGTCCGGGTGGTAGCGGATCCCGCCCTTGCCTGGGCCGCGCGAGCTGTTGTGAAGCACGCGGTAGCCCGTGAACGAGAACACACCTTCGTCGGTCTCGATCGGGAACTCGACGATCACCGTGCGTTGGGGTCTGCGCAGGAACTCGATCAAGCCCTTCTGGAGCTCGGGGATATACGCGACCGCGTGATCGAGCTGCTGCTGTGCGATGCGGTAGGGGTTGAGATCCTCGGGCGCGTTCGGGTCATCGAGTCGACCGCCCTCGAACCCTTCGCTCCCCTGGGCCGCCTCCCCGGCAGGCATCCTGGCCGGATATCCCTGCCCGCGCTCATTTCGGATCACGTGTTGCTCCCTCGCCTATCTCGAGTTTCGAACGTCGAATGTCGAACCGATTCTGGAACGATAGGGTGACGAAGACGAGCGCTCCAGCCCACGCCGGACGGGAATGCTCCCTCGCGCGAATGGCCCGGGTCGAATGAATACCTCGCGCTCGCCATTGCCGTTCGAGCCGTTCGAGCCGTTCGAGCCGTACGGGATCACGATCGTCATGTGCCGGAAACCCGAGGGCATATCGAGGCACCACGCCTCGCATTCATCTCGGTCGGGTCAGCTCTTCGGAGCGCTCAGCCGCCGCAGCGCCTTCCTCAACTCGACCATCGCGAGCGTGTCCAGACTGCAGTATTCCCGCAGCGCGCGGAAGATCTCATCCTTCTCGGATGGATCCGCCGTGTCGAGGGCGACCTCGTACATGCGGGACGCCTGCATCCCGTCCTGGATGTCGAGCCCCTCGTAGCTCAACTTGGGGACGACGGCCGGCAGCACGGCCTTGATCGAGTAGGAGCCCTTGAAGTCGGGGTGATAGTAGCTTCGGCGAATCACGGCGAGAAGATCCCAGAGCCGTTTGCCGATGGCCTCGAGGTCCGGCGCCAGATCAGGAAACTCCCGTGCCAGGCCCTCGATCACTCCTCGTTCGAAGGAGGAGAAGACGCAGATGGTTCCCGAGCCGCCGAGATCGGCAATCAGCCCCATCGCCAGCCCTCTGCGCGGGTCGGAGTCCTCGTCGTGGAGGTACTCGGTATGCTCGACCGCTCCATTCTCATCCTCGCTGTGAATCGAATACTGAAATGGGAGCGACATGTAGGGACGCGTCCCGGCGTATCTCGGAATGGCCGGAGCAAGGGTTTCGAAGTCGAGGTAATGGAGCGGGTACGCAATGCTCTCGAGCTCGGCATGCAGCTCGGGCGCCACCCATTCGCGGCCACTGATTGCGCACTCCCGAATTCGGGCTTGAATATCGCTGAGGGGGTAGTCGTCGGGGATCTCCGTGATCTCGGCGATCCCGGCTTTCTTCAACTCGGCCAGCCTGTTGGCGCGGATGCCTCTCAGGTTCGAGACTGGATGTTCGAGCTTCGGCAGATCGCGGGTGCAGTGCGCCAGGAAGGGGCACTCGTAGGGATCATTGCACTGAGGCCCCGGCTCGATCCGGGGAGCCTCGCCGCGGCCGAGCATGCTTCGAAGAGTCGCGATCTGCTCCTCGATTTCGGGCTGCATCGCATCGATCTCGGCCGTTCGATCGTGAAACACGAAGAGCCGATCGAGGTCGAGGGCTTCGCCGTCGTAGACATAATCACGATCGAGCGTGAGGATGCCCGCCCTCGCCAACGGCACGCCCGCCCCAGCCAGGACCCAACGCTGTATCGCCGCGTCCCGCACGTAGACAGCCTTGCTCCGGGTGGCTGCCTTGACCTCCATCAGATCGTACTCGCCCTCACCGGAGCGCTGCAGGATATCGACCCGCACGAGGACACCAGCGTGCATGAAAGCGGGTTCGTACCAGGCAGGGGTCGCATCATCCTCGAGCGCGGCCGCGGTCTGCTCGAGCGCCCCTTCGGTATCCCAATACTCGGAGTCGATCAGGACTCCCCTGGGATCGCGTTGCCTCGCGAGCTCACCGACCCGGTTTCCGACGTCGAAAATGGATTGCAGGGCGTCGGAGGTCCCGGTCGCGAGCCCCCGGTCGTGAATTTCGTACCAGAGCCTGAGGTGACACTGGGCGCCGGATTGAACCTTCGATTTCGAGAGTCGCTCGAGCGCCGGACTCATTCGTTCGATCTCGGGCCGGTCAGGTCAGGTGGTTCCGACTGCTTCTGCGCTTCCAGCTGTGTGTTGAGCTGATCGAGCGCCGAGCCGATGTCCCCCACGCTCTCCGTCCATTGGCTGTGTTCGGCGGTCAGGACCTCATGGACCGCGTCGACGAAGTGGGTCAGGATGTCCCTCTTGCCGGCCGCGACCTCTCGCCGCACCTCGTCGAGGCGCCCCCTCAGCTGGATCAGCTTTTCCCGGGTGTGCGAGTAGCGCTCGGCGTTCGCGCGGTCCTGGTTCTGGGCCTCGCGCTGGGTCAGGGTCGTCGCATAGGCCTGAACGCTGAGGGCGACGGCCGCGAAGGCCGCTCCGACGGCCTCGCCGAATCCGGCAACGATCGCGGTCGTCATCGTGATCAGCGTGACGAGCCCCACGAGAAGGGTGCTGCGCTCGAGCGTCTTCTCGCTCGCCTCGGCGTGCTCCTTCCCCCGAACACCGAAGTAGGTCTCCTGGATTTCGAGCTGGAAGCGGCGGAAGTACTCGAGGCTCTGGAGCCCAATCGCCGGCCCGGCGGCCTCGATGGCCTGCTGGGTGACCAGCCTGAAGTATCGGATGCGATAGAGCTCCGCCTTGCTGCGATACTGGGACCAGCTGGCGAGCATCCCGCCGGTGCGCACACGATTGAGCATCACCCCGGCCATCGCCGCGAATCCAGAGCCTGCGAGGGCGACGGTCAGCTGGAAGTAGTTGAGGTACTCGTGTTCGTGGAAGAGGATCCCGATGGCCATGATGGAAGCCGTCATCGTCGCGGCGAGGAAGAGGTATCGATTGGCTTTCCCCGCCGTGGTCTTGAACTTCTTCTGGGATGCGATCGCCTGGGCGTCGTAATCCGAATAGAGCTCGACCTCGGCCTCGACCTCGCTGCCGCGCAGGATCGACCCCAGCTCGATGCTCGCGTACTTCGTTGGATGCTGCGGGAGTAGGAGCTGCCGATCATTCTCTTCCGAGGGGCCGATCTGCTCCATGGCCTCGTCGATCCACTGGCGGTGGTCACTGTCGATGCGCGTCATGGTGGAGACCTTGTCGTGGGCTGATGGACATGAATTCGAATGGGAGATGCCGCTGAAGTGTATGGTATGCGGCCCTGCTTGACAGGGAGGATCGCATGGCCCCAGCCGGCGGCGGGCAACCGGCTGCTGCTCCATCCCGTTCCTGCCCGTCGCGGTTCCCCCTGCGAGCAGCGGCTCGCTGTGACACCGCCTTCCCCCCGCCCTACCATGGACTGATGCCGCCCCGCCGCCCCGTCTATCTCGACCACCACGCTACGACTCCGGTGGATCCGAGAGTCCTCGACGCGATGCTCCCCTACCTTCGCGAGGACTTCGGCAACGCTTCGAGCACGAGTCATCAATACGGCTGGAGGGCGGAGGCTGCCGTCGAAGATGCTCGCGAGCGGATCGCGGCGGGAATCGGGGCAGAGACCGAGGAGATCATCTTCACCAGCGGAGCGACCGAGAGCAACAACCTTGCGCTCCAGGGAATTCTCGGGCGAGCCGCACCCGGAAAGGATCACGTCGTGATCGGGGTGACCGAGCACCCCTCCGTCTCCGAGGTCGCGGCGCGCTTCGAGAGGGAAGGGCGCCGCGTGACGCGTTTGCCCGTCGACGGGTGCGGCATGATCGATCCGGACGCCGTCGAGGCCGCGCTCGACGAGCATACGGCCCTGGTCTCGATTGCGGCGGCGAATGGCGAGATCGGGGCCCTGGCTCCCATCGGCGAGATCGGACGGCGCTGCCGCGCACGCGATGTCGTCTTTCACAGCGACGCCTCCCAGGCGCTCGGCAAGATCCCCTTGGATACGGGTACGCTCGATGCGGATCTCCTCTCATTTTCGGGCCACAAGATCTACGGGCCCAAGGGCATCGGCGCTCTCTACGTCCGCCGCCGTCGCCCGCGCTTGCGCCTGCGTCCGCTCTTCGAGGGCGGCGGGCAGGAGAGGGGCCTGCGGCCGGGTACTCTTCCAGTTCCCCAGATCGTCGGTCTGGCGCGTGCCCTCGAACTCTGTCTCGAGGAACGCGAGGCCGAAGCCAAGCGTCTCGGCGATCTGCGCGACTCGCTGCTCGAGCGAATCCGCAGCGAGCTCGAGGGTGTGCAGCTCAACGGTCCCAGGGAGCAACGGCTTCCGGCGAACCTCAATCTCTCCTTCGAAAGGGTGGACGGCGAACGCCTGCTCCTCGCGCTCAGCGACCTCGCGATCTCATCCGGCTCCGCCTGCAGCTCGGCCTCGAATGCGCCGAGCCACGTCCTCGAGGCCCTCGGCCACAGCGACGCCCTCGCGAAGGCCTCCCTCCGGTTTGGCCTCGGGAGAGGCACCACCGTCGAGGATATCGAGTACGCGGCGGCTCGCGTGGTCGCAGAGGTGAGAAGTCAGCGCGGATAGAAGGGGATTTGTTCGGATTCGCGTTGTACGCCGACGAGATTCGATCTCCGTTCCGCTTTGTCTGCCCACTTACCCCCAGGGACGCAGCCGCTGTGCAACTCTCGTCTTCCCATTTCCTTCCGGGCTCCGATGACCGCCCCAGCACCGCCCCGCGAAAGCTCATCCCCCTTCCTCGAAGGGCTGCCGGCACGTAAATCGCTGCTATCATCGCGACCCCACCGGACTGCGCCGAGGCGCGG
>CBDUYG010000093.1:0-9411 GCA_965371385.1 uncultured Myxococcales bacterium
CGCCCCGGCCGGGCGCGCTTTCGGTAACATGAGGAGCCCAGCAACCCTCAGCTCCATGGGGCGGGGCCCAGCGGCGAACGCTGCGTTCCCCCTCCCGAGAAAAGCGTCATCCTAGGAGAGCTTCCGTGAGTCAACGCCCTTTCAAGATCCTGGGACTCCAGCAGATCGCGGTCGGAGGCCTCGACAAGGCTGCCCTGCGGCGGTTCTGGATCGACACCCTGGGCCTCACGCCCACCGGCACCTATCGCGCCGAGAAGGAGAACGTCGACGAGGACATCGCCGTTGCGGGCGCGGGTCCCTTCAAGGTGGAGGTGGACCTCATGCAGCCGATCGATCCTGAAAAGCGCCCCAAGGTCCACGAGCCAGCGCTCAATCACGTCGGGTTCTGGGTCGACGACCTTGCGATCGCGCACGACTGGCTGATCGAGCAGGGGGTGAGGTTCACGCCCGGCGGCATTCGCAAGGGAGCGGCGGGCTACGACGTTTGTTTCATCCATCCGAAGGGAAACGCGGAGTCGCCGATCGGCGCCGAGGGGGTCCTGGTGGAGCTCGTCCAGGCGCCGCCCGAGGTCATGGAAGCGTTCGACGAAGTCGCAGGCTGATGCGCGGGGCGATTCCATGAGCGATGCCATCGAGAAGTTCGAGATCACGATTCCCGACGAGGTGTTGGAGGATCTTCGCGACAGGCTCGCGCGCGTTCGCCTGCCGGATCAGATTCCGAATACCGGCTGGAGCCAGGGCGCCGACCTCGCCTACATGAAGGATCTGCTCGAGTACTGGCGCGACGGATTCGATTGGCGGGAGCAGGAGCGCGCGCTCGGCGAGTTCGATCACTTTCGGACGACCATCGACGGCCAGCGGATCCACTTCATCCACGAGCGATCGCCTCACCCGGGCGCGCACCCCCTCCTCATCACCCACGGCTGGCCAGGCAGCATCGTCGAGTTCCTCCACGTCATCCGCCCGCTCACCCATCCCGAAGAGCACGGAGGGCGGGCCGAGGATGCGTTCCACGTCGTCTGTCCCTCGCTTCCCGGTTACGGATTCTCGGACCCGACCGGCGAGCTTGGCTGGGATATCGAGCGCACCGCCCAGGCGTGGAAGGTGCTGATGTCGCGCCTCGGCTACGAGCGTTACGGCGCCCAGGGCGGGGATTGGGGCGCTCTGGTGACGACCAACCTCGGCGTCGCGGACGCCGAGCACCTGAGCGGCATCCACCTCAACATGGCCCTGGCGTTCCCGCCACCGGAAGGCGAGGCGGGTCTTTCCGATGCGGACAAAGCAATACTGGCGGGTACGGCCGAGTACGACGCGACGGGTTCCGGATATATGAAGATCCAATCCACCAAGCCCCAGAGCCTGGGCTTCGCCCTCAACGATTCGCCCGCCGGCTTGGCGGCCTGGATCACCGAAAAGTTTCACGGCTGGATGGATTGCGACGGAGTGATCGAGAACTGCATCACCCGCGACCAGCTCCTCACCAACATCACGATCTACTGGGTGACGCAGACCATTACCTCGTCCACGCGTTTCTATTACGAGACCCTCACGAACCCACGGATCGCGATCCTCTTCGGCCGGGTCGAGGTGCCGGTCGGGATCCTGGACTCACCGAAGGAAATCCTGCGCTATCCCCGAAGCTGGGTGGAGCGCCACTACAACGTCCAACACTGGACCGCTGCAACGCGTGGAGGGCACTTCGCGGCGCTCGAGCAGCCGGAGCTCTTCGTCGAGGACGTGCGGGACTTCTTTCGGGCTCTGCGTTGAGACTCGAACTGGATCGGGCTTGAAACATCGACACCTTCCAGGGAAGCCGCGACGAGACGGGCCTTTCCAGGATCTGGGTGCATTGGACGGGAGTGGGAATGAACGCTGATCCGGGTTACAGGACCGAGAGCAGAGGGGGCCGTCGAAGCAAGCCGCGCTGGCGGCGGCGGATCTTGATTCTGCTGGTTCTCGCGATTCCCGCCCTGCTGCTCTGGGGGTACCTCGAGGGCCCCGCTCCGATGACGATCGAAGACGGAACCACCCTTCACGTCAAGATCGCCGGCCGCTACGTCGAGTCCCAGGCCCCGAGCCTGATCTCCCGCGCCCTCGGCGAGCGCAGCCGCCCCTTCCTCTCGCTGCTTTCGACGCTTTCCCTTGCCGAGAGCGATGACCGTATCGACACGGTGATCCTCCATTTCCGCTCCGTCGACATGGGATGGGGCAAGGCCGGGGAGGTTCGAGACCAGATCAGCCGCCTGCGCGAATCCGGCAAGAAGACGATCGCGTATCTCGAGCTCGGAGGGCTCAGTATCAGCCGGGAGTACTACGTCGCCACGGCGGCCGACGAGATCTACGTCATGCCGGGCTCGGCTCTCCCCCTGGTCGGTCTGGGGGCCGAGTACTTCTACCTCGGAGGGGCGTGGGAGAAGCTCGGCCTGAGGTTCGCGACCAGCAAGGCGGGTAAGTACAAGTCCGCGGTCGAGTCCCTGACGGGTGAGGGGATGTCCGAGGCCTCGCGCGAGATGGCGAACTCGCTCCTCGATTCGATCGATGGGCTCTTCATCGGCGCGATCGCGAAAGGGAGGGGAAAGACGGCCGACGAGGTGCGGAGGATCATCGACGCCGCGCCCGTGCTCGCCGGGCAGCTCCTCGAGCGTGGACTGATCGACGGTGTGAGGCACTTCTCGCAGATCCCCGAGGCTGTTGGGCCGATGGTCGAGGGCGAGGACTACCGGAAGCTCGATCCGAAGAGCCTTGGATTCGACCCGGTGGCCAGGCTGGCGCTGATCTATGGCAGCGGCAACGTGGTCACGGGGAGTGCGCGTCGAACCGTGGGCGGCGACGCGGTCTTCTCCTCCGAGCGAACCAACAAGGCCCTGGCGGCGGCTGTCGAAGACCCCTCGATCGACGGCATCGTGCTGCGGATCGATAGTGGCGGCGGCTCCGCGATGGCGTCGGAGATGATGTGGGATGCGATGCGGACGACCCGGGCCTCGGGCAAGCCGGTCATCGCCTCCTTCTCGGATGTCGCGGCCTCAGGTGCCTACTACGTGGCCTCCGCCGCGGATGCGATCGTCGCGCCTCCGGGTTCGCTCACCGGCTCGATCGGAGTCTTCGTGATTCGGCCGGTGGTCGACGAGCTGCTCGATCGGCTTGGGATCCAGGTCGAAACCCTGACCCGCGGACCCCATGCGGACTTCCTTTCGGTGACCCAGCCGCTCTCTGCCGCCTCGGATCAGCGCATGCAGGCCATCACTCTCGCGATCTATGACCTCTTCTTGAAACGCGTCTCCGAGGGCCGCGGTCTCGAGATCGCGGAGGTGGACGCGGTCGCCCAGGGACGGGTGTGGACCGGCGAGCAGGCGCTGCAGGCTCACCTCGTCGATGAACTCGGGGGGCTGCAGACTGCGGTCGAAGTTGCGCTCGAGAAGCTCGGTCACGAGCGCGACGACGACGTCCTGCTGGTCCCCTTCCCCCAGGCTCCAAGCTTTGCCGAGGAGATCAGCCAGATCCTGCGCGGCGAAGCCTCGGTTTCGCTGGGCGCCAGATCCCTCGTGCGCGAAGCAGTGGAGGGCTCGCTTCCGCTTCCAAGGGAGCTGCGGGTGGTGGCCTCGTGGCTCGCAGAGCTGCCCTACGATGCGCCGCTCCTCATCCCCTCGTCGTGGGTCGAGATTCGATGATGCGTTCGCCTTTGATCGCACCTTTGCTTTCGACCACGCCTCCGCTTTCAACCCCGCTTCCGCTTTCAACCACGCCTCCGCTTTCAACCCCGCCTTCGCTCACGCCTCCGCTTCGGGAGCGGATCGTCTTGATATCGAGGAGGTCATAGCGTGGCCGGCACGACGATCGAAGCCGTCGATGGTGTCGAGCTCTACGTCGAGTCCCACGGCTCCGGCAAGCCGATTCTCTTCTCCTGTGGGTTCTGCACGACGCACGAGAACTGGCGCTCCCAGGTCGCTCCCCTGGTCGAGGCCGGGGCCCGCGTGATTCTCTGGGATTTTCGCGCGCACGGCCGCTCCGCGGTGCCGCAGGAGCCGGAGGCCTACTCCCTCGATCTCGTATTGGATGACCTGGGAAGGGTGCTCGAGTGGGGATGCGGCGATGAGCCCGCGGTGCTGGCGGGGCACTCCTTCGGCGGCCTCGCATCTCTGCACTTCGCCGCTCGCTCGCTGGAGCGGGTGCGGGGTCTCATCCTGATGGCGAGCGGTCCGGGCTTCAAGAACCCGGACGCAGCCGCCCGCTGGGCCGCCCAGACCGAGCGCACCGCCCGGTACCTCGAGGACCGCGGGCTGGAGGACTTCGTCTCGGGTCGAGCGGGTGATACCTGCATCGGCCGCGAGCGTGAGCTTCCGGCTGCGGCTGCGGCGGCAGCCGCGATCATTGCGCAAAGCCCCAGCGGCCTCGCGATGTTCGGGCGCCGGATTTCCGCTACCGCGCCCTCCATCATCGATCAGCTTCCGGGTCTCGATCGACCCGCCCTGGTGCTCGTAGGGGGCGACGATGCACCCTTCCTGCAGGCGAGTGAGGTGATGGCGGCGAAGCTCCCGCGCGCCCGGCGGGAGGTGCTGCCCGGAGTCGGCCACGTGGCGAACATCGAGGCCCCCGAGGACTTCAATGCGAGGGCGATCGAATTCCTGGAGTCTGTCTGAACTTCGCCTCGAGAGCGCAACCTCGAGCCTTGTCCCGGGTTTGATCTCTGGATCGGAGGTTTCAATTGGATTCCAGCCCTCGCGCGCTTCCGGCGGCGGCCCCGGAGGCGTCGATTCGTGCCGGGTCCTCCCGGTCCGGATGGGCCCATTGAGCCGGTGAGCTTCCTGGCGCGGAGCCGCAATGCTGGCTGACGACCCGGATGTGGTGCTGATGTTGGCGCTTCGAGACGGAGATGAATCCGCCTTCGACGGGCTCTACGCGCGCTGGGCTCGGCCGCTGCTCCACTATCTCGAGCGCATGGTGCGCGATCGCGGCAGCGCGGAGGAGCTGGTGCAGGAGACGTTCGTGCGGGTCTATCGCGCGAGGGAGCACTATGTCGCCCTGTCGAAGTTCTCCACCTGGCTGTATCGAATCGCGACCAATCTGGCCCTCAACGAGCTGCGTCGGCCGAGCCGCCGCAGCCCCCACGCGAGCGCGGAGCAGCAGGACGAGAGCTCGAAGCCCCTCGTAGCCGCCCTGCCGCAGCCCGACGATGTCGCTCACGCGAGGCGGCTCGGCGAGCGGGTAGAGCTGGAGCTCGAGCGGCTCCCCGATCGCCAGCGCATGGCGCTCTGGCTCAGCTCGGTCGAAGGCCTCTCCTATGCCGAGGTTGCGGAAGCGCTCGAGACGACGGAGAAGTCGGTGAAGGCGCTCGTTCATCGCGCACGCGCTGCGCTGATCGAGCGATTGGGCGAAGAGAGAGGGTGATCGACATGAGAGGCGACTCGAAAGACGCCAGGGGATCGGACGAAACGATGGGACACGGTAGCGACGAGTTCTTGCACGAGAACCCGGAGTTGGATCTGGACGCGGAGCTCTCCGCGTTCGCCGACGGCGAGCTCGATCCCCGGCGCGCTGCCGAGCTAGAGCGCGAGATCGAGGCGAGTCCCCTGCTCGCTCGCCGTCTCGACGCTTTTCGTCAGCTCGACCGATCCCTCTCCCAGCTCCCGGCACCCGAGCTTCCCGCCAGCCTCGCGGCTCGCACCCGGGCAGGCACACTTGCCGACGCCGCTGCTCCGGAAGTGGACGCGAGCGTCCATCACCTTCGCGAGTCGGCCGGTCGCTTCGGGCCCCGCACGGCCGTGGCCGCCCTTGCCGCCCTGGCGGCCGGTCTCGTGCTCTTGCTCTATCTCACGCCGGATCCAACGACCCGGACGGTCGAAGTTGCCGAGTTCGAAGATTGGAGTCGCTTCGAAGCCGAGTTCGCTGATGCGAGCGATGAGGACATCGCGATCGCGCTCGAGATCGACACCTTTTCGGATCTGGAGGTGATTCGAGAGCTGGATCTGCTCGAGGCCCTGGTAGAGGCTTCCGAGCGAGAGGGAGCGAGTTGAGAATGAAGCGACTGCATCGCCGGGTACTCACGCTCGTGATTGCGGGAGCAGCCGTGATGCTCGCGCTGCCCCCGGGCGCGCAGGCCCAGCACGACTCCGGGACTTCGGATGGAGAGCGGCTGGCGATCGAGGGCAGAGGAAGACTCGATTCCCCCCGCCCTGGCGGCCGGGATGTTTTCGGTTCGAGCTTCGATGAAGGCAGCGAGGCTTCGCGCGGGCATCCCGAGCGTGCAACTCGGATGCGCGAACGCTGGCAGTCTGCGACTCCCGAGGAGCGCGTCGAGATGAGGCGACGTCGCCGTGAGCGAATGCGCGACGCAACTCCAGAGGAGCGGGAGCAGATGCGCGCGCGCCGGCACGAGTGGGTCCGCTCCCTGCCTCCCGAAGAGCGCGAGGCCGCGATTCGCAGAATGCGTGGCCGGCGTCTCGCTCGAGCCCTCGAGGGCCTCAGCCCGGATGAGCGAAGGCAGGTCCGCGCCCGTTTGCGCGCTCTGCCCCGAGAGGAGAGGAGAGAAGTGATCCGCGGCCTCCGGCGCCTGCGCGAGCTTCCAGCCGACGAACGGGAGGAGCTGAGGGCTCGCATGTTGGAGGTGCAGGAGCTGCCTGATGAGGAGAGGGCTGCGTTGAGGGAACGGTCACGACGCTGGGCGGAGATGTCGCCCGAGGAGAAGGAGAGGCTTCGCGAACAGATGAAGAGGCTGAGGTCGATGACTCCGGAGGAGCAGCTCGAGCTGCTGGAGCGCGCGATGGAGCCATGACGTGCGGATCGGTTCGACGCGGGCCGTGTGGGCCGGGATCGATCGTCAATCGGATTCGCAGGCGGTGGATGCGGAGTCCGGCAGAAGACCCGCGCAAGCGAGGGATTCGAGGAGTTCGTCTGCGGCGAGCTGGTGGCCCGGAGGCGTGGGGTGCCAGAAGTCCATGAAGAGCTCTTCTCTGCGCCTGGCGGCGGTTCGAAAGCGTGGCAGGGGATTGATCGTGTGCCAGCCGTTTCGCTTTCCCAGCTCGATGAGGCGAGTCTGGACCGGATCGGGGTCGTGGCCGCCGAGCTGAGCCGGGTAGGGGAAGGCGAGCACGGCGAAGCCGGCTCCCATGTCGCGGCTCGCCCTGGCCATTTCGAGATAGAGGGCTTCGATCCAGGGCCACTCGGGGCCGTCACTCCCGTCGACCGGCCGCGCCGCCGCGAGCTTGGCGTCCTGGTCGGGGTCACGGGCCCGGGCGGCCAGCACGAGATCATCGACCAGGGAGCAGACGCGTGAGCGGCGGCAGAGGCTGAGGCCCGAGGCGGTGGAGGTCGCTTCCGAGTGGCGTGCCGCCGGATCGGGAAATGCGGCGTCGGGAATCGTGCCGAGATGAAGGCGGGTCTGCGCGTCGAAGTGCAGGGTGGGGTCGTTGAGGTCGTTGATGCAGAACTGGACGATCACGAGGTCGGGCTCGTAGCTGCGCCCGACGTCTTCGAGGAGGGCGGCCTGGGTGTAGGGGTTGTATCCGCTCACCGCGAGGTTGAGCACCTCGATTCGTTCGGCCCCCGAGGCCCCTGCGAGCTGCTCTTCGAGCAGGTGAGTGAACATCTCGTCCGCCTCGACGCCATAGCCGAAGCCGACCGAGTCCCCTAGCAGGATGATCCGAAAGACACCGTCCGGCCTGGGCCGCACGCGCTCGATGTCGCGGAAGCCATCGGAGTTGATTCGATAGAGGGTGTCGCCGGAGATGGGGAGGGTTCCAGCCGCGCCGGGTCGTAGGCCAAAGAGCCAGGGGCGATCCGGGCGTGGCTCGTGGAGACCTCGGCGATCGCGCGCGGGCTTCGCCGCGTTGAGGACGCGAAGTGCCACCTCACACACGATCCCGGTCAGCAGAAGGCTGGTGATCGCGAGTGCGATTCGAAGCACGCGGGGATTCATGGGGCTCTCTTGCGACCTCGTCCGCCTTCTCTTGCGCGGGATTCTATCCGAAACGAGCCCCGGCCGATAGCGATGTCACGACCCTGGCTTCCGTTGAAAAACTCCTCGGTTGCCGCGCACGGCCCGTCGGCCCGATCTCTGCATTTGGGGCCCAGCGGAGCTGGGCTTCCCGGTCACTGCGTGGACCGCGAAGACTTGCGATAGGGTGAACCAAGGCGGCGTTTCTGCGCCTGACCCGGTCAGGGTTCTTCAACGGGCTGCCAGGGAGACACCCGAAAGCCGGCGAAGTCTCCGGAGTTCGCGGGAACTTCCATTCAGGTGACTTAGAATGCCACCTGCGGAATGCCACCTGCGTCGAAGCTACTCTCATGTGGTGTGTCGATGAGCCAAAGGGGCCGGGCATTGAGCGTCGAACCTCGAAGCAGTGAAGCGAGTCCGGATCTCGAGTGGCCCTCGCCGGCCGTCGTGGTTCCGATCCTCGTGCTCCTGGGTGTACTCGTTTCGATCTGGTTCGCGCCCTACCGGATTCCGCCCAACGACGAGGGTGCGGTCCTCACCCAGGCGGCCCGGATTCTGCGCGGCGAGATCTACTACATCGACCTCGACGCTTATCCCTTCCCCCTCGCTCCCTACCTGCTCGCCGGCGCGATGGCGATCGCGGGTGAAGATATCGCGGTCGGCCGCGCGCTCGGGAGCGCGGTCTTCATCGGGATCGTGCTCGCCCTCTATGTGATCGCGCTCCCGTTGCTGGGCCGGGTGCGAGCCGCGCTCCTCGGGCTTCTGCTCGTGAGTTTCAAGTTCATCGCCTGGCCGGCCCTCACCTCCTTCTTCTATTGGGACCTGGCCTTTTGCGCGGCCTGCTTCGCCGTCGCGCTGGTGATCCGACATCCATTCCAGGGAGCTACCCGGGGGCTCGCTCTCGCGGGCGTGCTGAGCGGAATCGCCCTGCTCTCGAAGCAGAGCCTCGGGATCTACCTCGCCCTCACGGCCTCGTTGCTGCTCCTCTTCCCGGAGCTGCTGCTTGGAATCACGCGGCAGCGCGCGAGGGATCGCTGGCGGGAGGTCGCGGTCTACGTCGCCGGACTCGTGCTCGCGTTGTTCCCGATGCTTGCCTATTTCAGCTACCACGGTGCGCTCGGAGGGATGATCTACAGCGGCCTCATCCGCCCCTTCGTGAGCTATCTCCCGACGAGCGGGATCGATTTCTGGGCTCCTCTTCACTGGTGGAAGCTCGGCTCGATGGTGGACCTCGAAGCGCTCCCCTACTTCGTCGAGCCCTACTGGCAGCTGGTGCGGGGTGGCCGGCTTCCGGGGCAGGAGCTCACGGAGGTGTACTGGCTGATCGGGGAGCTCTTCGCCCGCCTGATCTACACCTCGATCGTCGTCGCGTTCACAGCGGTCTTCGCGCTCTGGCTGCGAGCCCTTCGGCGCGGCGACCGCGACTGCGACCGTGAGCTCTTCGTCTTCGCGCCGCTCGCGGGGGCGATCGGGCTCTCGGC
>CBDUYG010000094.1:0-9394 GCA_965371385.1 uncultured Myxococcales bacterium
TCTCGACCCAGGACGTCAGGCTGGTGAGGTATTTGCGCCGGAAGGCCACCAGGTGAGTGCTCTTGCGGATTGCCATGACGATGATCTGCTGGCTCGAGTCGGCGTTGCGCAGGGCCTTGCTGAGAGCGTTCGCGATCGGGTAGATGAGATCTGAGGCGATCGCGGTTCGCTGCTCATCGGGTCCATCCTCATCCGTGCGGATGTAGAGCAGGCTCAGGATCCGCGCGAGCCGCTGGCTGGAAATCGAGGCAGGTTGCTGGTAGAAGCGGTCGACGGGCTCGCCGAGCCGCGAGTTGTATCTCGCGTAGACCTTCATCGTGTCCGAGTCGACGAGGGTGTCGGTCACGCTGCGGGTGATGCAGCCGGGCAGCGAGGTCAGGAAGAGGAGGAAGAGGAGGACGTGGAGCCGGCGTCGGGAGTGCAGCGGGCGGGATGATACGCAGCCGCCGCTCGAGCGCACCTCGGGCCGCAAGAGGGCTGGGGAAGCGGTGCCGGGCGGGGCCTCCGTGGGGAGGACAGGAACAGAAGAAGAACCTGTAATCATAATAATGAGAACGCGATCCCAAATAATATAAATGTTGTAACTATTTGTTGTTCCAATTGAATTCACTCTTGAGCTGGCGAGTCATCAGGGCGATGCCGGCCTCGCGCGGAGTCTTCTCGCCGTCGAGCACCTGTCGCACCATGTTTGCAATCGGCATATCGACCCCCATCCGATCGGCCAGGCGGCAGACCGCCCGGGTGGTCATCACCCCTTCCGCCACCTCCCCCATTTCTTCGAGGATATCCGCCAGGTTGCGCCCCTGGCCGAGCGCGATCCCGACCCGCCGATTCCGGGAGAGGTCGCCGGTGCAGGTCAGCACCAGGTCTCCCATTCCCGAAAGTCCTTGAAAAGTGGTGGGATTTGCCCCCATTGCTTCGCCGAGGCGGGTGATCTCGGCGAGGCCACGGGTCATGATCGCAGCCCTGGAGTTATTGCCCTGTTTCTGGCCGTCTCCCATTCCGACCGCGATGGCGATGACGTTCTTGAGCGCGCCACCGAGCTCCACACCGATTACGTCGGTGTTGGTGTAGCAGCGGAACCAGGGACAGGAGAGGGTCGCCTGGACGGAGATCGCGTAGTTCTCGTCCCGGCAGGCGAGGGTGACGACCGTCGGCAGATGGGCGGCGATCTCCGCAGCGAACGATGGACCCGAGAGGCAGACGATCCGGGGGTGATGGACCTCGGGCAGAACGTCCTCGAGGACCTGATGCATCGTCATTCCGGTTTCGTACTCGATCCCCTTGACCGCCGAGACGAGGATCGCTTCGTTCGAGAGGAAACCGGCCGCCTCCTCCATCACGCTGCGCAGGGCGTGACTCGGCACCGCGCAGATGACGATCTCCTTGTCTCGCACGGCGGCTTCGAGGTCGCCGCTGGCGCGTACGACCTCGGGGATCTCTGCATCGCTGAGATGGTGTGGGTTGCGGTGCTCGCGGTTGATCGATTCGACGATCTCGGCGTTGCGCGACCAGATCGTCACGTCGCCGTGTCTGGCGCAGAGAATGGCGAGGCAGGTGCCGAAGCTCCCCCCTCCGATCACTCCTACGGGCAATCCCATGCCGCGTATCATAGCGAACCATCCTCCTTGCATTCATCTTCGGATACTCGAGGAGGGGATGCTCGCCAGCGCCATTGCGTCGCGGCTTGCCCACGCCTATTTTGGCTTCAGGTGGTTGGCGCGAAATCGAGGGGAGGGAATCCGTGCTCGCCCAATACCTCGGGTTGATCGCGACCCTCTCGCTGGCCGTCGGCACCGCCATTGCTCTACTCGGGTTGGCTCGAATGCTGCGCCTTCGGCCCGAGTCGCGAGCTCGCAGTGGGCCGGCTCGAGACGAATCGATTCGTGAGCCCGAGTCGACCGAGCCCAGGGCATTCGCTTGCGGCCCCGATCCGGACCTCCCGCCGCCGCAATACGCGGGAGCCGGCCTTCGTAACGTCGCGATCCTCTTTCTCGTGTTCCAGGCGGGGGCCCTCACCCTCTATCTCTGGGGCGCGACCTTTCGCGATGGCGGACTCGGGGCCGCGGCCCATATGGCTTGGTTCGCGCTGCCGCTCGTCTTCGGCCTCTACCACGCCTGGGCCCGGGGAGCATTCGAGTGATCGCGGTCGTGTTGAAGACGAGTCTCATGCTCGGCTGGGCGATCGGGTTCATGCTGCCGGGCATCCACTGGGGCCAGGCCCGGCGCCGCGCCATGATCGAGGGGCGCGCGGGGCCCCAGGCGGCGACGCTCGCCGGGGATCCACTCTCGGGCGCGCTTCAGCCCATGGCCGATGCTCTGAGGCTTCTATCGCAGTCGGACGAGATCCCGGCCGGAGCATCGCGTCTCGCCTATCGCACCGCCCCCATCGTGGCCTTTGCGATCCCGCTCTCGGTCCTTGCGATCGTGCCCTTCGGCTCGCACTACGACCTCGGCCGCTTCCATCCCAACCTGGTGATCGCCGATCTCGATTGGGGCGTGCTCTGGCTCTTCGCGGCCGCTCTCTTTTCACTATACGGGATGATTCTGGCCGGCTGGGCGAGCGGAGGGGCGTGGTCCGGATGGGGGGCGATCCGGGCCGGAGGTGAGCTCGTGTCCGTGTCCGTGCCGCTGGGCCTCTCGCTCGTGGGTCTCTTCATGGTCTTCGACAGTCTGAAGCTGAGCGAAATCGTGCGCGCCCAGGACGCCCAGGTGGCAATCTTCGCCTTTCTGGACCGGCTCGGGGTGGAGGGTTGGGGCGAGGGATGGGTCGAGGGTTGGGGCGGCTCGCTGGGGGCCCTGCGGTTGCCCGCTTGGGGGATCTTCCTTCAGCCCCTCGGCTTCGGCCTCTTCATGGCGGGCATTGCGCTGGAGAGCCGGCGCCGCCCCTTCGGCGCATCCGCCTCCGAGTCGGAGATCGTGGCGGGTCCTCTCACGGATTACTCGGGTGGGCGCCTGGCGCTCTTCGTGATGGCGTCGCACCTGTGGCTCGTGGTCGCGGCATGCCTCGCCGTCTCACTCTTTCTGGGCGGCTGGTCGCTTCCCTATCTCTCCCAGCAGCGCATCATCGCGAGCATCTCCGTCTACTTCGGGGAGGGATTCGCGACGGTCCTGTGTCTGGTACTGCACGTCCTGGTCTTCCTCGCCAAGGTCATGGTCGTGACCGCGCTCTGGCTTCGGCTCGAGGCCGTCCTGCCGCGCATGGCGGAGGATCGGATACGAGCGCTCTGCTGGACGACCCTGCTTCCCCTTGCCTTCATCAACGTCTTGATTACCGCAGCGGCACTTCTCTGGCTCGAGGGATCGTCGTGAGCGTGATCGCGATCACTCTGGTGGTCGTCGTCATCCTGGCCGGCCTGGCGGCCGGCCTGCCGGGCCGTAGCAGCACGAGCGGTGTGCTGGCCTTCGGCCTCACGCTCTGCGCTCTCTCGGGAATCTTCGTCATCCTCGACGCCCACTTCGTGGCGGTCGCGCAGCTGATCGCGGCCCTCTCCCTGGCTCTCGTCCTCTTTCTCTTCGTCACCATGCTGGAGGGAAGACGGGGCGCCCAGGCGCCCGGCCCCGAGCGGGTGCGCAGCCGATTCGGGCTGGTGCTGGTGGGCGGCGGCCTGGGTCTCGCTCTGCTGGCTGCCCTGATGGGCGTTCTGCCGTCCTGGGGGACGCCCGCCGTGGATGCACCGGCAGGCTTCGGCGGCTATCGCTCGCTCGCGAATCTGCTCTTCGAGGAGTACTCGTTGCTCGTGGCGGCCATGGGATTCGTGCTCCTGGCGGCCCTGGTGGGGGCCGGGCTGGTGTCGGGAAGGGGAGCGGATCGATGAGCCTCTTGCAGCCTCTGCTCGCTTTGTCCATGGGCCTCTTCGTCTTCGGAATTCTCTGCGTCATTCTGAGGCGAAACCTGCTTGCGATCTTCGTTGGGATCGAGCTGATGCTGGCGGGGGGCAATCTGGCCCTGGTCGTATTCAACCATCGTTGGGCTGCACTCGAGGGAGGCGATGCCGCCTTGCACGGGCAGGTCTTCGTGCTCATGGTCGTGATCGTCTCCCTGGCCCAGATGGCGCTCGGGCTCGGGATGCTGATCGCGTTTCACCGCCACCGAAGCTCCCTCGACGTTGCGGACGTCAACCTGCTGCGATGGTAATCGAACCGGTTCCGAGCATTTCGATTCGGTGGATCTCGGCACTGCCGCTGATGATCGCACTGCTCCATGGCGTGATGCTGGTCGTGATCCGGCGGCCGCTCTCCCGAAACATCGTGACCACTTTTTCGTGTGGCGCAGCTCTTTTTTCGTTCGCTCTGACGGCCTTCGCCCTCGCCGAGCTGATCGCCCTGCCCGAAGGGTCGCGCGCGCTCTCCGACGAGGTCGCCAACTGGTTCGGGCTCGGGGCAGGAGCCGACTACTTCAGCGCCGATCTCTCTTTTCGCTTCGACACTCTCTCAGGGACGTTTTCCCTTACGATCGCTTTTGTCGCCCTGCTCGTCCATTTGAGCTGTGTGGGCTTCGCGCGAGAGGAGCGCCGCAGTAAAGCCGAGCTCGAGCGCTTCTATTGCCTGTTGGGGTTGCTGCTCGGCTCCGCCCAGACCCTGGTTCTTGCCGACAACCTGGTGCTCCTCTTCGTGGGCTCTCAAGGTGTGACTCTCGCCTCGAGTCTCTTGATTGCCTTCCACTACGAAGACCCGGCGTGCGCGGACGCCGGTCGTCGCGCTCTCGCCCTGGGAGTCTCAGCGGACGCTTTCGCGTTGGTCGGAATCTTCGTCCTCTTCTGGTCCCGCAACGAAGTCGGTGTCTCGGCATTTGGAATTCAAGATCTCGCGCTCTGGGTGAAGGCGGTGGAAGGGAAGGCGGCGCTGCAGATTGCGGGCAGCGAGCTTTCGATTGCGAGCGCGATTGGACTGTGTTTCTTCGTTGCCGCCGCCGGACGAGCCGCCCAGGTCCCGATGCATTTCTGGCTGCTCGCGAGCGCGCGTGCCCCGATTCCCGCCGCGCCGTTGATCGTTCTCTCATCGGTGACGGGCATCTATCTCTGTTGTCGCCTCTCTACGATCTTTCTCGCCGGGCCCGAGCTCTCCCTGCTCGTCGCCTGGACGGGCGCGGCGACCGCGCTGCTGGCGGCGGGCCTGGCGCTGGCCCAGCGCAATCTGCTCCGCTGTGTGATCGCCTGCGGGATCGGTCAGCTGGCCTTCTCCTTCATCGGGATCGGAATTGGAGCCTTCAGCGCCGCAGTCACGAACGCCGTACAGGTGGTGATTGCCCAGAGCCTGCTTCTACTCGGTGCGGGAGTGGTGGTCCACGGCCTCAACGGCGAGGAGGAAATCAGCCGCATGGGTGGGCTTCGGGCGCGCCTGCCCGCAACCCACGTTGTGATGCTGATCGGCGCGATCGCGCCCGCCGTCCTGCTGGCCCGGGAGGATCTCCTTCATGCGGCCCGATTCGGCGAGTCTCCTCCAGCAGGGTCGGCGCTCTTCTGGTGCGGTCTGGCGGCGAGCACCCTCCTCTACGTCGCGCTCCTCCGGTTGGTGATCCGGACATTCTGGGGTGGGATTCGCTCTCCCCTGAGCTTTCGCGGCCACTTCGCGGATCCGTCGCTCTGGACGATGGGACCCCTCCATGGGCTGGCCTTCCTCACGGTCCTGGGACTGGCCCTCGATCCCTCGCAGTTCTGGGGCGATCGGGTGGGGGTCGAGAACTCGAACAGCCTCTCGCGCTTCATCGGCTCGGCCGTGGCGGCGCTTCCGGCAGCGACCGAGGAGCCCCCGGATCGCTGGCCGATCGTGTGGGCTTCGATCCTCAGCCTCTTTCTCGGCCTCGCGGTCGCCTATCTCGCCTATTCGCGCTTCGCTTCGTTTTTCAAGCGAAGGGACGACGAGCTTCGGCCCCTTCGTGAGGCGCTCGCGAGTGAGGGCGATGGTGCAAAGCTCGATGCCTGGCTGGGCCGCCCCATCGTTGCGTTCTCCCGCCATACTCTCGAGCGCGGGATCGAGAGAGGGCTGATCGATTCGGTCCTGATTCGCGGTTTGTCGAGCACGCTGCGCGAGATCGGGAAGCGCGGTTCGAGGATCAGCCAACCGGGGCTCACCCAGGTACAGCTCCTGGGAATGCTCGCGGGGATCATCGCCATGTTGTGGATCCTGGTGGGTTAGCGGATGGGCGATTTCCGCGTTGAAGGGCCGCTCTCGGCCCGTATCGGAACGGAGTGATGGGACCCTATTTCGATCCATACATCGTGAGCTGGGTCGTCTTCCTTCCGCTTGCGACGGCCCTCCTCCTGATCGCGACACGCATGCTCGCGCTGATCGTCTTCGACGCCCGCGGTGCACCTGGAGTCGTGTGGCGTGCGGTCGCGATGGGAAGTACCTCGATCGGCTTTCTCCTCGCCCTCGTGCTCTGGGGAGTGGTCGATCCCCAGCTTCTCGGCTTCCAGGCAATGGAGCGGGTCGATTGGCTGCCGAAGCTCGGTATACACTATTTCGTGGGCGTCGATGGAATCAGTCTGATCCTGATCCTATTCACTACCTTCATCGTTCCGCTCGCGTTGCTTAGCTCGTGGAACGATGTCCGCAGTTCCCTCAAGAGTCACGTCGTCCTGATCCTCTTCCTCGAAACTGGCGTCCTCGGCACTCTCGCCTCGCTCAATCTCTTCCAGCTCTACCTCTTCTGGGAGATGACCGTGATCGCGGGCTACTTTCTGATCGGCCGCTGGGGGCGGGTCGAGCGATTCAGGGCCGCGACGAAGTTTGCCCTCTTCGGAACGTCTGGGGCAATGATCCTGCTACTCGGGATCCTCGCGGTCTACGAGCTGAACTTCGCTCAAACGGGAGTCTCGAACTTCGATCTTGTCGCCTTCACGCTCGACGGGACCGTGCCCCTGCTCGATACCCGTATCGACGTGGTCGGCGAGGACCTGAGCGAGGGGATCGGCTGGCAGACCCAGATGTGGCTCTTCGTCGCCTTTGCTCTCTCCTGTGCGATCAAGATGGCGCTGGTTCCCTTTCACAGCTGGCTCGTCGATGCTGAAGGGGAGGCGTCCACCGCGGCCTCGATCATGATTACTTCGCTGCTCGTGATGCTCGGGGGCTATGTCTACCTGCGCGTCGCGCTCCCGCTCTTTCCCGTGGCGGCCCACCAGGCCGCGCCCTGGCTCAGCGGGATGGCGACCCTGGGAATCCTGTATGCCGCGCTGCTCACTCTGGGCCAGCGGGATCTGCGAAGCGTCGTCGCCTACGCGGCGCTCGCCCAGCTCGGCCTGATTGCTCTTGGGCTGGCCAGCCTGAAGCACCACGCGGTCATCGGGGCCGTGATCCAGATGGTGAGCCACGGCCTCTGTGTGGCCGCGCTGCTGATGATCTTCGGATTTCTCTCCGAGCGTCGGGAGACGCGTGAGCTCGATGCCTATGGTGGAGTGGCGAAGCCGATGCCCGTATGCGCCGTCCTGCTGGCTCTGGCCCTCATGGGCTATGCGGGTGCGCCGCTTTTCAGCGGGTTCGTGGGCCAGTTCCTGATCCTCTTCGGGAGCGTCGCCCGGGACTGGCGACTCGCCTTGCTCGCCCTTGCGGGCTCGGTGGTGATCGCAGTTGCGATGATCGGCGTATATCGGCGCATCATGCTCGGCCCGCTCGATCAGCCCGCGAACCGCGGTCTGATCGATCTCGACTGGCGCGAGCGCGGGGTCGTGATCGCTGCGCTGGTGCCGGTGATCTGGATCGGCATACATCCCAATCCCCTGCTGCGCCGGATCGAGCCTCCGGTCAGCCAGCTCCTGCAACGCATCGAGGGGCGCGTCGAGGAGGAGCGCGAGCGGGCCCGGGCGATGCTCGAGATCGCCTCGGAGGTCGAGGAGACCGTCGGCGCGGGTGACTCGGACTCGGACTCGGACACGGGCAACGAGTCCGATGCCCCTCTGCCGCCGACCGGTGTCGAATCGTGAACGCTGCGGCGAACGGCGCGCCGAGCCTCTTTCCATTCTTCTGCCTGGCCGCAGGCTGCCTGCTGACCCTCTTTCTCGATGCCCTGGTGGCTCGCTCGAGGAAGGGCCTCACCGGGTCGGAAGCGAGCGCCTCCGGCGGCGGCCAGGGTACGGGCATTGCGCTCGGACTCGTTGTCTCTGGAATTCTCCTGCTCGCCCTCTACGCGTCAGTGGACCTCTTCGTCGGCGGACGCATCGAAGCGCTGGGCGGCGAGAACCCGTTACTTCGCATCGACCCGCAGGCCAGCTCGGCCCTGGTCCTGCTCGGGCTCGCGGGCCTGCTCTCCACCTGGATCTCGATTCCCTACCTTCCCGCGCTTCGAATTCCACAGGGTGAGTATCACTCCCTGGTCCTGCTGGCGCTGCTCGGAGCGGGCATCGCGGTATCGGCGATCGATCTCATCGGCCTCTGGGTCGCCCTCGAGCTGATGAATCTACCCCTGTACGCGCTGGCAGGTTCGGACCGGAATCATCTGCGCAGCAGCGAGGCGGGGCTGAAGGCCTTCCTCACCGGCGCCTTCTCGAGCGCGATCCTGCTCTACGGCATGGCGCTCCTCTACGGCGCGACCGGCGAACTCGACTATGCGGGGATTCGGGCGGGCTTCGATCCGGAGAATCGCCTGGCGCTCACGGGAGTCGCACTCTTCCTGGCCGGCGTGCTCTTCAAGCTGGCGGTGGTTCCCTTTCACCAGTGGGCTCCGGACGTCTACGAAGGGGCGCCGACCCCCGTCTCGGGATTCATGTCCGTGATCCTCGCGATTACGGGCTTCTTCGTCCTGCTGCGCTTCTTCAGCATGGCCGTGCCGGGAGGCGTCGAAGTCGTCCAGCCCCTGATCTCCATCATGGCTGTTGCGAGCATGATCGTCGGCAGTCTCATGGCTCTGGTGCAGACCCACGTGAAGCGCATGCTGGCCTGTGCGGGGATTGCCCACGCGGGCTTTCTGTTGGCGGGCTTCGCGACCGACAGCCACGAAGCGCGTGCCGCGATGGTCTTCTATCTCACGAGCTTCACCTTCATGACCCTCGGCGTTTTCGGCGCGATGGCGGCCCTGGCGCGAGGAGGCCGCGAGTGGGAGTACCTGGCAGACTACGCGGGGCTGGCCCAGCGCCGCCCCTTCCTGGCTGCAGCGCTGAGCTTCTTTCTCTTCGCCCTCGCGGGTGCTCCCGCGACGGCCGGCTTCATGGCCCGCTTCGAGATTCTCCGCGTCACCCTCAACGCCGGCGGGGCGGTGCTCGCGATCGCCATCATCATCACGAGCGTGATCCTCTTCGCCTCCTATGTGAAGCTTCCGACGCTGATGTACATGAGGGAAGGCGGCCATGAGCCCCAGGCGCCGACTCCTGCCACGGCGGGGCTGGCTCTCGCCCTCTGTGCCCTCGTCGTTCTCTACCTGGGACTCTTTCCGAGCAGCGGGCCGATCGATCTCGACATC
>CBDUYG010000095.1:0-9321 GCA_965371385.1 uncultured Myxococcales bacterium
GTCAGATCGATCGTGCTACTCGATTTCGTGAATCTTATGGCATTCTCGAGCAGATTGGTCAACACCTGCTCGATTCGAGCGTAGTCGAGGGAGGCCTCCGGAAGGGAATCGTCGATATCGATCACGATCCCCAGCCGACGTTCCTCGAGCAGCGGCCGCATGAAGCTGACCACGCCTGTGATCGAGTCGGCCAGGTTCCCGGCCCGGCGATCAAGTGCAAAACCGTCCGCATCCTCCCAGAATGACTCGAGAAGATGATCTACGAAGCGGTTCAATTTCTCGCATCCGAGGCTGCTTTCCTCGAGGCAGCGGCGCTGCTCCTCGGAGAGATCTCCGGCCCGGCCGGAGAGCAGGAGCTTTCCGTAGCCGGAGATGATCGTGAGGGGCGTGCGCATCTCGTGACTGAAGTGTGCCACCAGCTCGTCGCGCTCCCGGGCTCGCGCGGTCGCCATGCGGCGGAGCGAATCGAGCTCACGATCCAGCTCGCGAACCGCGTCCCGGGCGCCCGCATCGCCCGATTCAAGTGGCCACGCCTCGAACATCCAGATCTCGCTCTCGCCGCCCTCGCCCCGCGTCCGGCCCACACAGCGCGAGCGAAAGCGTGAAGTCAGGCGACCGCTTTCATCTCGCAGCTCGCACACCCGGCCCTCCGGATCGTGGCCGGAGCACACGCCTCGTCCTTCGTCATCGAGCCAGTCTGTGAGGCTCTGCCCGATCAGCCCCATCCCGTCGGCACAGGACACGAGCTCCACCAGCCGTGGGCTCGCCCAGGCGATCCGACCCTCGCGAACGAGGGCCACGCCCTGGTCGATCTGACGGGCGATCAGCTCGAGCTCTCCAGAGGGCGGGGTCGCCTCGGCTCCTGCGCTGCGCCTCATCCCACCTCCGCTTGATCCGCTCGATGAGGGCCGTGTTATGGTTGGCTGCTCGCGGCGAGCCAACCCGACCTCTGTGGTCTCATCGCCCCGCTGGCGGGTCATCTTTAACGGGCTTTTCCCAATGGAGACAGGCGTTTTGGAGTCTCGGGACACGGCGCGGGCCAGGGTCCGGATCGAGCGGCTGAGCCGGGAGCTGGACCGGCACAACAGGCTCTACTACCTCGACGATCGACCGGAAATCGGCGATTCGGAGTACGACGCGATGTTCCGCGAGCTGCGGAATCTCGAGACCGAGTACCCCTCCCTGGTCCTCCCCACCTCGCCCACCCAGAGGGTGGGCGCCCCTCCCGAGAGCGGTCTCGAGACCCATTCCCACCTCGCGCCGATGCTCTCCCTCGACAACGCCATGGACGAGGACGAGATGCGGGCCTTCGTGAATCGCGTCAAACGCCTGCTCGAAACCGAACAGGTGCCGGCGATGAGTGCCGAGCCCAAGCTCGACGGGGCCGGAGTCGAGCTCATCTATGAGCAGGGATCTCTGGTTCGGGGGCTGACCCGGGGTGACGGAGCGACGGGTGAGGACATCACCGCCAACCTCAAGAACCTCATCACGATTCCACTCCAGCTGAGGGGTGATCCGGATGCGACCCCGGGTCCGATCTCGATCCGGGGCGAGGTCGTGTTGCCGATCGCGGCGTTCCGGCGCCTCAACCAGTCCCGGCTCGAGAAGGAGCTGGAGCCCTTCGCGAATCCCCGAAACGCCGCTGCTGGTGGGCTACGCCAGATTCACGACATCGACCACCGGCGGCTGCGCTCCCTGCAGTATCGCGCCTACGCGATCGAGACGGGCCGCCCTCCCGGAATCGACTCCCAGATCGCCCTGCTCGAGCAGCTGCGTGCCTGGGGCTTCTCGGTATCCGAGGATGCTGCGCTCTGCCCGGATGTCGAGAGCGCCATTGCGTATCATCGTGCGCTACAGGGGCGCCGGGCCGATCTCGACATCGAGATCGACGGCACCGTCTTCAAGGTGAACGAGACCGCCCTCCAGGAGCGACTCGGGAGTGTTTCCCGCTCGCCCCGCTGGGCTATCGCATTCAAGTTCCCTCCCGAGCAGGCAATCACCGTCATCGAGAGCATCGACGCCCAGGTCGGACGTACCGGCGCGCTCACCCCCGTCGCAAAGCTGCGCGGCGTGCAGGTCGGCGGTGTGACGGTTTCGAATACCTCGCTCCACAATCAGGACGAGATCGATCGCAAGGATCTGCGGGTCGGCGATACGGTCGTGGTGCAGCGTGCGGGCGACGTGATCCCGCAGATCGTCCGGGTGATCCTCGCCGAACGTCCCCGCGGCAAGGGGGCCGCCCGACCCTATCGACTCCCCGCCGAGTGCCCGGCTTGCGGCTCCCATAGCGTCCGCCTGGAAGGCGAGAGCGTGACTCGCTGCCCGAACATCGACTGCCCCGCCCAGCTGAAGAACAACCTCCGGCACCTGGCGAGCCGTGGCGCCCTCGACATCGATGGCCTGGGCGAGAAGATCATCGACCAGCTCGTGAGCCGGGGACTCGTCACGCGCCTCTCCGGGCTCTTCGAGCTCGACGTCGACACCCTGGCCGGGCTCGAACGGATGGGCGAGAAGTCGGCGAACAATCTCGCCCGGAGCCTCGAGAACGCCCGCAAGACGACGTTCGCCCGATTCCTGATCGCCCTCGGAATCCGTCATGTGGGAGAGACGGTCGCCCAGCTGCTGGCTGCCGAGTTCGCCGACGTCGAGACCCTGCTGCACGCGAGCGCCGAGAGAATCAGTGAGATCGACGGCATTGGACCCACGATCGCCGAGAGCGTGGCGCGCTTTCTGAGCGACGAGCGCAATCGGGGCGAGGTCGAGAGGCTTCTCGCGGCCGGCATCCGCTGGAGCGCGCCGGCCCCGGTACAGGACCCACGAGATCGAGCACTCGCCGGGCTGAGCTTCGTCATCACCGGGACCCTCTCGGCTCCACGAGGCGAGATCAAGGAGCGAATCATCGCGGAGGGAGGCAGGGTCATGGGCTCGATCTCGCAGAAGACCGATTACCTGGTCGCGGGTGAGAATGCGGGGAGCAAGCTGAAGAAGGCAGAGCAGCTCGGAGTCGAGGTGCTCGACGAAGCGAGGCTCGATGCCCTGATCCGCAGCTCCAGCTGAAGACTTCGGCACCTGGCCCGAAAGCCCGCCCTCCGTCATCCCGCCCGAGGAAACGAACGCGCGGGTGACCGCAGCAACGTGTCGCCGCGGTCACCCGTCTGGGACTCCCGCCTCCCTATCGGACCCTCGCAGAGCGGGTTCTAGAAGAGGGTGTAGATGAACGGGGCTGCCGCGGTTCCACCCAGCATCACGAGAACGCCCAATCCGAGGATCGAGACGATGATGGGCGCGAGCCACCACTTCTTGTTCTCTTTCAGGAAATCGACGAACTCCGAAGCCAGGCCGGTGCGGTCCCCCTCCGCCTGGGCGGCGAAGTCGTTCTTGTCCTTGCTCTCTTGATCACTCATTGGATATCGCTCACCTCGTTCTCGAATGGGCCCTTCGCGGGCCGGTCATCGTGCCTCGATCATCCTTTTCGACGCCCGCTCGGCCGTCGCCCCGGTCGGTCTCGTCCGAGCCGGCTCAGAACTGCTTGAAGTAGTCTTCCTTCGGCCGAGGGGGCGCGCAATCGAGCCAGTAGCTCTCGGCGTCGGGATCCCACTTTCGCTCCAGGGGATCCTTCCCCATCAGCCTCATCATGATCCCGATCGGCGAGATGATCAAGAAAAAGAGCGTCCCCATGATCACGTGCGAGAGGACGAACCCGATCGGATAGGAGAGGATCGTGAGACCGAGATAGACCGGCAGGACCGCCTTGGGCCAGACCAGAGCGAAGAGCGCGGAGTAGCCGGCCAGGCCCACGAAGACCCCGGCCACGATGGGCCGGGCGCTCCCGAGCCCCGCGGAGAAGACCAGCCACTCCTTCCATGCGATCAGCGCGACGAACCCGAAGCCCACGAGGGCAATCAGGCCGAACTGGCGCAGCGTCCTGGTATCGGGCTTCAGATTGATTTCGATCATCTGTGCCATGCGGGTCTAATCCAATGCGAATTCTTTGAGGTAGGCGTCGAGGTCGATCTCTCGGGCGTCCGGCTGCTCGGACTTCAGCAAGATGTAGTTCTCGAGCACGAGAACGTCCATGTTCGTGTGCATGAAGCAGCGGTAGGCGTCCTCGGAGTTGCGCACGATCGGCTCTCCGCGAACGTTGAAGCTCGTATTGATCACGATCGGGCTCTCGGTGCGACGCTTGAAGGACGTCAAGATCTTGTGGAACCGGGGATTGCGCTCCTCGTCGATCGTCTGGACCCGGGCCGAGTAGTCGACGTGGGTAATGGCTGGGACAACTGAGCGGAGCTCCTTCAGCTTGTCGAGGCCGCGAGAACGATCGCTCTCGTCCGTCTCGAGACGCTTTTCCTTGCGAACCGGAGCCACCAGGAGCATGTAGGGGCTCTCCTCGTTGGGACGCATCTCGAAGTATTCGTCCACGTCCTCCTGGAGCACGGCCGGAGCGAAGGGGCGGAACGACTCGCGGAACTTGATCTTGACGTTCATCACCTCCTGCATCTTCGGCGAGCGTGCATCGCCCAGGATCGAGCGTGCTCCCAGGGCCCGAGGGCCGAACTCCATACGGCCTGCGCAGTGGCCGACGACGTTCCCCTCGGCGATCAGCGCGGCGATCCGCTCGCAGGTCGCATCTTCGTCGGAGTCGTGCTCGTAGACGGCGCCAACCGAGTCGAGGTAGGTCTTGATCGACTCCTCGGACTCGCGCTCGCCGAGCAGCGAGCCGAACTGACTGTCCTTGCCGCCGTTGTCCCGGGGATTGCCGAGCAGCTGGTACCACACGAAGAGGGCAGCACCGAGGGCGCCTCCCGCATCGCCCGAGGCGGGCTGGATCCAGACGTTCTCGAAGGGGCCCTCGCGAAGAATGCGGCCGTTGGCGACGCAGTTGAGCGCAACGCCGCCGGCCAGGGCCAGGTTCTTCGAGCCCGTCACCTCGTGAGCGGTGCGCGCGGTGCGGAGCACGACCTCTTCGGTCACGGCCTGGATCGACGCCGCGATGTCCATCTCGCGCTGGGTCAGCCCGCTCTCCGACACCCGAGCCTCCCCCTTGAAGAGTTCGTTCATCTTCGGCGAGGTCATCACGTCGTCGTAGCAGTAGGCGAAGTACGACATGTCGAGCTTGAAGGAGCCGTCGGGCTTGAGGTCGAGCAGATTGTCGAGAATCAGATCGCGATAGATCGGCTCGCCATAGGGAGCCAGCCCCATCAGCTTGTATTCGCCGCTGTTGACCTTGAATCCCGTGTAATAGGTAAACGCCGAGTAGAGCAGCCCGAGAGAGTGCGGAAAACGCATCTCCTTGAGCATCGTGATCTCGTTGCCCTTGCCGTGCGTGATGCTCCCGGTCGCCCACTCTCCGACGCCGTCCATCGTGAGCACGGCGGACTCATCGAAGGGGGAGGGAAAGAACGCGCTCGCCGCGTGGGACTGATGGTGCTCGGTGAAGATGAAGCGCCCCTTGTATTTGCCGTGAAGCCCCCGATCCATCTCGCGCGGGATATGGAGCTTTTCCTTCAGCCAGAGAGGAAGCCCCATCATGAAGAGCTTGAAGCCGCTGGGCGCACAGGCGACGTAGGTCTCGAGGATGCGGTTGAATTTCAGCAGCGGCTTGTCGTAGAAGGCGACGAGGTCGAGATCCTCGTGGCGGATGCCCGCCTCACGCAGGCAATACTCGATGGCATTCTCGGGGAAGCGGTGATCGTGCTTCTTGCGCGTGAAGCGCTCTTCCTGAGCCGCGGCTGCCAGCTTTCCGTCCTGCACGAGACACGCCGCGCTGTCGTGGTAGTAGGCCGAGATGCCCAGAATGTTCACGTCTGACTCCAGCCTGATGATCGGCCGTGCGACCGATCCTGTTCTGCCGCTTGATCTGCCCTTCGTGCGATGTAACGGCCCGCCACGGCCAAGACTGTAACGCCGAGGGCTGTAGACGCTAGCGCAGATCTCCGTTCTCCCAAGAAGATCAACGACTTGCGCTATTCCGAAGGCGGGCTGCCCGACGCCTGCGCGGGTCTGGGCGAGGCCCCGTCCGAGACACTCGTCATCGCGCGCTGGGACGAAGCGATGCCGCTGGGAATGAGGTGAGGATGGTGCCGGCTCAGCGAGCCTTGCGCGGACCGCGCCGAGTTCCCCGTCGCCGGCGCAGATTGAAGCGCCAGAATCCTTCTCGAAACCCGTCGGCCTCTCCAACCAGGCAGGGACGCTCGAGGTTCGACCCGAAGCGGGGAAAGTAGGGAGCCCTCTCGAGGCGCCAGATCACACCTTTCGGCAGCTCGATCTCCAGCTCGAAGCCCTGCTCTAGTTCCACACGGAGCAGAAAGGCGTCCTCCATCGAATCGGACCCGCCTCCGGCGAGCGGACGTAGCTCCGGCTCGAGCCCCGGAGCGAAGGGCAGTGCCATGCGCACGGATCGTTCCGGCCCTTCGAGCCGATCGCGGATCTCGAGGCTCCCGGAATCCACACGGAAGACCCGCCGATGAATCGAGTCCGGGGTCGCCCAGCCCGCGCACTGAGCCTCCAGCTCCAGGCCGGGAACGACGCGAGAGAGTGACGCCTTCGGCCGACCTCCGACGCGATGAGCGGCCCAGACCTCCGCCTGCTCCTCTCCCCCCACTTCGAAGGTTGCGTGCGACCGGGTCGCGCGGCTCTGGTCGCGCAGGGGACCCGGGATGTACTCGGTCACGCCAGTATCCGCGACGACCCGCTGCTTCCCCACCGAGAGCTCGAATGAAAGGGCGTCACAATGGGCGTGGCCGGGCTGATAGCGCGGCATGGGAGGCGAGGCCGTGGTGATCAGCGTAAATCTTCCGCACTCCAGTCGCACGATCCCCGCGTCGGGCAGGACTCCGGGGTCGGCAGGCCCGCGGGCGACGACTCCGAGAGCGGCGGCATAGTCGTCGATCCGCTCCGGCGGCTGGGCAATGCCGAAGGCAGAGTCGCCCAGCAGTGCCACCTCACCATCCGGGTGGCACCAGACGCGATGGGCACCCAACATGCGCGCCGCCGCGTCCTCGAGCGCGGCGAGCAGCGGCGGGGGCGTTCGCTGGGGGACTGCTCGTGCGAGATTCAGGAGATCGAGCACGTTCTCGAGCAAGAGCCCGTGGTACATCGGGCTTCTCTCGATATGCGACCCGTCCTCGAGGATCTGCTTGCCGAGCTCCGCGCGGAATGCCGGCTCGAAACGAAGCCAGGAATCGGCTCGCTCTGCCTCGAAGAGCAGGCCGGCAAAGACCACGCCGAGCAGATTCGAAAAGAGGTGGTTGGCACCCAGGCGCACCTCGAGGTTGCGTGAGAGGGTTTCGGCCTGGATCGCCAGGGAGCGGCGCAGCAGCTCGCTCGAGTCCGGGCCGAGGTCCAGCGCTCCCGGAGTGAGGATCAGCTTGCCCCATGCGAGGATGCGCAACGAGGTCGGATGCGCGGACCAGCCGGCACCCCCGTGACATCGCTCGATCCAATCGCGCATCAGGGTCCAGCGCGCCTGGGACGAAATCCCAGGATCGCGCAGGTAATCGAATTGATGCAGGTGAAAGGTCCAGAGCGGGCCCTCGCCACTGATGTCCCAATCGATCCCTTCGCGAAACCGCACCTCTCGGCCGATCAACTCGATGCGGCTCCAGCCATCGAAGCGTGCGTGATCGGGTGCGGGCAGGTAGGGCACGACCGAACGCCGGCAGGCGAGCGGAGGCACCTCCCCATGCCAGTCGACCGGGTCGATGTCGCCCGAGATCGTGTGACGCACCTGGGCAACGATCTGCCGTGGTGGGATATGCCGAATCGTTCGCCCCAGGCGACCGAGATGCCTCGGGTTCACTCGGCCTCCTCGAGGGCCACGGCATCCTTGAGGGCCACGGCCCGGGCATAGATCTGGCGGCGGGGGATTCCAGTCGTACGCGAGAGCTGGGCGGCGATCTCCCGCGGGCGGCGCCCCCGTTCGAGCCAACCCCGAATCTCGTCGCAAAGCTCGTCGTCGCTCCACTCCTTTGCCGGAGTGGAGTGCGGCATGCTCGCATCAGCCGCTTCATCCCCGGCGACGATCAGGGTGAGCTCGCCCCGGGCTCCATCGGCAAACCTCTCTCGTAGCTCGCTCAGAGCTCCGCGTGACACCTCCTCGTGAAGCTTGGTGAGCTCGCGCGCGGCGCAGGCCGGCCGATCCCCGAGCACCTCCTCGAGGAGCTCGAGTGTCCCCGCAACACGCCTTGGAGACTCGAAGAAGATGAGGGTCTCGGGTCGTCCGCGATATCCCTCGAGCAGCGCTCGGCAGGCCCCGGCTCGCCGCGGCAGGAAACCGACGAAGGTGAAGGGTGCGGTCGCGAGGCCGGACACCGTGAGCGCGCTGAGCACCGCCGAAGCTCCGGGTATCGGCTCCACCCGATGGCCGTCGGCGATCGCGGCCGCGACCAGCCGTCCTCCGGGATCCGAGATCAGGGGCGTTCCCGCATCCGAGATCAGCGCCACCCGGCCGTCCTCGCGCAAGACCGAGAGCGCTCGCTCGACCCGGGCTGCCTCGTTGTGCTCATGGAGTGAGACGGGCTTCGCAGCCACCTCGTGTCGGTCCAGCAGAACGCGCGCGCGCCGGGTGTCTTCGGCAAAGAGCAGATCCGCCTCGGCAAGGGTTCGAAGGGCTCGCAGCGAGATGTCCTCGAGATTTCCAATTGGAGTTGCGACCACCTGAAGCGTACCCATCGGCTACTCTCCCCTCACCCCGGTCCCGCGGAGACATTCCGTTGAGACGACCGAACGACAGCGAGCCTCGAGATCCAAAGAAGAAGCCGGTGATCCCGGCAGAGTCGGCAAGAGAGGGAAGACAGCGCTCTTCTCGCGCAAACGGGAAGCCGGAGACCGGAAACCAAACCAGGGATGTGCGGCGTCAACTCGGAGCGGAGGGCGAGAGACGCGCCGCGTCGTTCCTGACTCGCCGAGGTTATCGCATCCTCGAGCGCAACGTTCGCTGGGATGGCGTGGAACTCGACCTGATCGTTCGACGCGGCGGCCTGGTCGCCTTCGTCGAGGTCAAGACCCGACGTTCCCTGCGCCAGGGTGCACCCGAGCTTGCGGTCGATGCGGCCAAGCAGGCTCGGCTGATTCGTGGAGCGTCGGCGTGGCTGGTCGCGAACCCCGGCCGCTCCCAGCGGATCCGCTTCGACGTCGTATCCTGCCTCGTCCTAAATTCGCGCCCGCACTCCGGAAGAGATCGTGAGCAGTGGCGGCTTCGTCATTTCGAGGACGCCTTCCGGCCTGGGGAGTAGACGGGCTCGTGAGCAGATGCGACCTGGGCGGTCTCAGCTGGATTCATCTTTCCGGGGGTCTGGGGCCGAAGGGAGGGGGGGGAGG